>DATBBS010000359.1:0-19915 GCA_036270895.1 Xanthobacteraceae bacterium | reverse complement strand
GCCGAGGCGATCAGGCAGCCGGAAATCCGCAAGCGCTTCGACGATCTGTCGGCCGATCCGGTCGGCGGCACGCCGGCGGAGACCGCGAGCTTCATGCGCGAGGAGGTCGAGCGCTGGAACAAGGTGATCAAGGCCGCCAAGGTGAAGCTGGAATAGGTCGTCGCAATTGTCCATTGTGGCGGCCATGGGCTCCGGGTCGCGGGAGAAAAACGCATGAACATCCATGAGCGCAGTTGGCCGACCGAGGGACTCACCCGGATTCCTTATTGGATCTATGCCGACCGCGATCTTTACGCCGAGGAGCAGGCGCGCATATTCCGCGGCGACGCCTGGACGTTCCTGTGCCTGGAAGCGGAGCTGCCGGGCCCCGAGACCTTTCGCACGTCGAACCTCGGCGACATGCCGGTGGTGGTGACGCGCGACCGCGAGGGGGCCATCCACGCCTTCGAGAACCGGTGCGCGCATCGCGGCTCGCTCTTGTGCCTCAAGCAGCGCGGCGAGGCGCGCGAGATCGTCTGCGTCTATCACAACTGGACCTACGACCTCGCCGGCAAGCTCACCGGCGTCGCCTTCCGCCGCGGCGTCGGCGGCAAGGGCGGCATGCCGGCGGATTGCAAGCCGGACCAGCATGGGCCGCGGCAGCTGCGCGTCGAGGTTTTGGCCGGGCTCGTCTTCGCGACGGCGAGCGAGCAGGCGCCGCCGATCGAGCAATATCTCGGGCCCGAGATCGTGGCGAAGATCCGCCGGGTCATGAAGGCGCCGGTGAAGCTGCTCGGCGGCTACAGCCAGATTCTTCCCGGCAACTGGAAGCTCTACATGGAGAACGTCAAGGACTCCTACCACGCGAGCCTGTTGCACATGTTCTTCACCACCTTCCGGCTCAACCGTCTGTCGCAACGCGGCGGCCTCGTGGTCAGCGAGGACGGCGGAAACCACATCAGCTATTCGATGTCGGCCGACGTCGCCGGCAAGGAATACGAGCAGGCCGGCATGCGCACGGCCCAGTCCGGCTACAGTCTCGAGGCGCCGGAGCTATTGCAGAATGTCGACGAGTTCGGCGACGGCGTCGGCATCCAGATCCTTTCGGTCTTTCCGGGTTTCGTGCTGCAGCAGATCAGGAACAGTCTTGCGGTCCGGCGCGTGGTGCCGCGCGGGCTCGAGCGGACCGAGCTGGTGTGGACCTGCTTCGGCTATGCGGACGACGACGAAGCGATGACCGAGCTGCGCCTGCGCCAGGCCAATCTGATCGGCCCGTCCGGCTTCATCTCGATGGAGGACGGCGCCGCCACCGGCTTCGTCCAGCGCGGCATCCGCGGCGCCGAAGACGAGGAGTCGGTGGTCGAGATGGGCGGGAGCGGGACCTCATCGGAGGAAAGCCGGGTGAGCGAGGCCGCGGTCCGCGGTTTCTGGAAAGCCTATCGCCGCTACATGGATATGTGACGGCGCAGGCATGTGGCGGGATATCGCGTGATGGACACCGGTGCGGGACCCCAAGGGGCGGCAATCGAAAGCCAGCTCAAGCTGCAGGATCTCAACGCGCGCTATGTCGAGGCGATCGACGAGGGCCGGTTCGAGGATTGGCCCGATTTCTTCATGGAGAAGTGCAAATATCGCATCACCACGGCGGAGAATGTCGAGCAGGGGCTGCCGCTGTCGATCATCTACGCAACCTCGCGCGCCATGTTGCGCGACCGCGTCAAGGCGCTGCGCGAGGCGAATGTCTACGAGGCGCAGCGCTACCGTCATGTCCTGGGGCCGCCGCGCCTCGTGCCGGCGGAGGCCGGCGGCGTCGGCGCGCGCACCAATTTCATGGTCGCGCGCGTCATGCATACCGGCGAGACCGCGCTGTTCGCGACCGGACGCTACCTCGACCAGGTGGTGCTGGCGGGAGGCGCGGCGCTGTTCGCCGAGAAAACGGTGATCCTCGACAGCCGCCAGATCGACACGCTGCTCGCGATTCCGCTTTAGAAGATCTCCGGTGACGGGATGCCGGGCCGCGGCGACGCAACGCCAAATCCGCCCGCGCGCCCCGCGTTGGCTTTACGCGCCGTCGACCTCGCCCGCTAACCGCGGCGCTCCGCAAACCAGCTACCCGAGCAGGCGCCGCTTCCAACGCCGCGCCACTGGCCGGATCCGGAGTCGCGCGACAGGCGGCCTCGCCCGTCTGCATAGCTCGCGCCGCGCGCCACGCGGACATGGACTTTGCCGTTGTGCCCAACCCGGCCACGCACCTCGAAGGCATCGTCACCCGCATAGGTCACATTGCCATTCTGGATCGACAGGCCGTAGCGATAGGCCGCGTCGCAGGCGCCCTTTTCGGTCTGAATCACCACGCTCCAGCGGCCATCGAAGACGTTGGCGTCGGACCCCGCACTCGCCGACCCCAACGTCGCCGTCGTCGCGATCAGCAGGGCAAAACCGTACCTGAACATTGAATCCTCACAGGGAAACAACATGGACCGCGAACCGGGCCCACTTGCCGGGCCGGATACCGCCGGGAACTTTTCCAATTTAAAGCGCTGGACGATGTTGCGGAATAGGCCTTCACGGAAAATTTGACCCTGGAAGGCGGTGCCGGCGCCGAGCCATCGTGATAATGCCTGCGTGTTGCAAATCGGTGACGCAAGGACGCCCATGGGTGCCGCCCCGGAGCAAGCGACCACGCCGCACGCCAGCTACGCCTACAAGGCAACGCCGCTCGGAGCGATATGGCGCTTCCGTCTCGCGCCCGATGCGATCGAGTGGGAGGCGGGGCCGCGGCGCGGGCATCTTCCTTACGCCGACATTCGCCGGCTGCGATTGTCGTTTCGCCCGGTTTCGATGCAGAGCCATCGGTTTCTCGCCGAGATCTGGCCGTCGCGGGGCGCAAAGCTGCAGATGGCGTCGAGCTCGTGGCGGAGCATGGTCGACCACGAAAGTCACGAGGCCGCCTATACGGGTTTCGTGCTGGAATTGCATCGGCGCCTGGCAGCCGCGCAGGTGGCGACCTCGTTCGAATGCGGATCGACGGCGCTGCGCTATTGGCCGGGCCTCGTCATCTTCGCCGGCGTCGCGTTGGGGCTTGCGGCCTTGACCGCGCAGGCGCTGGCGGAGGGGGCCTGGATGGCGGCCGCGATGGTCGGCGGAGTCTTGTCGGTCTTCCTGTGGCAGGCAGGAACGTTCTTCCGGCGCAACCGACCCGGCACCTACGCGCCGCAAACGCCGCCGCGCAATCTTCTGCCTTGACGGATTTCGTCATTGCCGGGCTTGTCCCGGCCATCCACGTCTATGTTCTTGCGGCTGCGTTGAGACGTGGATGCCCGCGACAAGCGCGGGCATGACGGAGCGTCGCGTTCGAATTGACCAGATCATGCGCTAGCGGCGGACCACCAGCACCGAGCATTTGGCGTAGCGCACGACGTGGCCGGCATTCGATCCGAGGAAATAGGTCTTCATCGCCGGGCGATGCGAGCTCATCACGATGAGATCGGCGCCGATGGCTTTGGCCTCCTCGAGCACCTCGTGATAGATCCCGCCCTGGCGCACGGTCGAGCTCACGCGCGTGGCGTCAAGTCCGCATTCCTTGCAGATGATCGCCATGGCTTCCTCGGCCGATTTGCGCTGCTGCATGTCGAAATCAGGCGGCACATATTCGGCCAGCATCACCGGGGTCATCGGCAGGACGTTGAGCAAGCGCACTTTGCCGCCGGAGGGCCCCACGAGCGAGACTGCCGTTTCGATCGCGGGCTTGGCCAGCTCGACATCGGCAAGGTCGATCGGCACCAGGATCTGCTTGAACATGTGGCGCTCCCCCAAATGCGCTTCCCGATAAATCGCGGCCGCATCATTGCACGAATACGGGCTGGGGTTGAACCGCTCCGTCGCGCCGTCTCAATCGGTCGCAGCCGCAAGCGTCCGGGGCACGACGAAGCGCTCCAGGCGGCCCGAACGGGGATGGAGCTTGGACCAGTCCTCGATCGGGAAGTCGATCACGACCAGCCCTCCGGCGGGAAGTTTCTCGTGCAGGCGCTCGCGGTCGCCGAGGTCGCCCGATGCGATCAGCAACGTGGACAGGTCCTGCAGGCCGGGGTTATGGCCGACCAGCAAAAGCGACTTGATACGCGGCGAAGCCTGCCCGAGCACGTCGAGGATCCGGCCCGGCGCCGCATTGTAGAGCCGCTCGTCATAGTCGGGCGGGGGCGCCGAGGGAATTTCGGCCGCAACCAGGGCCCAGGTTTCGCGTGCGCGGGTCGCGGTCGAGCAGAGGACGGACTCGGGAACCAGCCGGTGGCGGTCGAGATAGGCCCCGATTCGGCGCGCCGCCTCCTGGCCGCGGCGATTGAGCGGGCGCTCATGGTCGCTCGCGCCGGGGTCCGACCGATCCGATTTCGCATGGCGCAACAGGAAGATACGACGCATGACCCTGGTCATCGATTTTGTGCCGCGAACACGTTACCATGTTCCCGGGCGCGCGAGGGATGAGATGTTATGTACCACTGCTTACTGTCTGCGAATTGACGTGTGCGAGACGGCATGAACGCCACGGTGCAAGCGGATTTCGGCGCAAGTTGGTATGCGGGGACGGCGGCCGGCGCGTTCGAGCGGCCGCGCCTCACCTTCGATATCGACGTCGACGTATGCGTGATCGGGGGTGGGCTCGCCGGCCTGACCGCGGCCCGCGAGGTTGCGCGCCGCGGCTGGTCGGTCGCCCTGCTCGAGGCGAAGCGGGTCGCGTGGAGCGCGTCCGGCCGCAATTGCGGCTTCGTCATGCCGGGATTTGGCTCCGACCCCCGCCGCATGGTCGAGCGCGTGGGGATCGATCTCGCAAAGGCCCTGTGGCAACTGTCGGAAGCCGGCGTCGACTATGTCCGTACGACCATCCGCGAAACCGGCATGGCGGGCGTGCGACCGGTGAGCGGATGGCTCGACGTCTCCAAGGCCGACAACGGCGATGAGCTCGATGCCATCGCGGCGCTGCTCGGGCAGAATTTCGGCGCCGACGTCGAGACCTGGACGACCGAGCGGGTGCGCGCGGCGCTCAAAAGCGACTTCTACTTCGGCGCCATTCATTATCCGGGCGCAATCCACATTGATCCGCTCAACTACGCGTATGGATTGGCAAATGCGGCGCTCGCCGCAGGAGCCGCGATATTCGAGGAGACTCCGGCGATCGCAATCGACCCCGCGGGCGTGCGAAAGCGCATCACGACGCCGTTGGGGCGGGTGAGGGCGGCGCATATCGTGCTGGCCGGCAGCGCGCATCTTGGCGCCTTGGCGCCCCGGCTCGCCGAGACGGTGCTCCCGGTGACGAGCTATGTGGCGGTCACCGCGCCGCTGGGCGAGCGGCTCGGCGCGGCGATCTCCTACAAGGGGGCGGTCACCGACACGCGCGTCGGCGACTCGCAGTATCGGATCATCGGCGATCGCCTGATGTGGGCCGGCGGCGTCGGCACATGGCCGCCAAGCACCCGCCGGGCGGTCAGCCAATTCAAATCCGCCATTGAACGGACATTCCCGCAACTCGGCGCGGTCGACATCGAGCACGCCTGGTCGGGCGTCATGGGCTACTCGGTGCATGGGATGCCACAGGTCGGCGAGGTCATTCCGGGCTTGTGGCTGGCGAGCGCCTTCGGCGGGCATGGGCTGAATACCACCGCCATGGCGGGCGACTTGATTGCGGGCGCTATCACCGACGGCGACGATCGCTGGCGTCTTTTTCTGCCCTACGAATTGGTGTGGGCCGGCGGCGCTCTCGGCCGCGCGGTGCACCAGGTCGCGACCTGGTCGCGGCGCGGCAGCGAGAACTGGGCCGCCAGCCTGTCGCGGCGGCGCGAGGCCGCGCGGCGGGCCGAGGCTGCGCAGGTCCGCCCTGAGCCCGCCGGTCCCGCACACGTCGCGCCCGCCGTCCCCCGGCAGGCGGCGCCTCCGCCGCTCGCCCCGCGACAGGTTGCGGCCCCGCAGCTCGAGCCCCCGCAGGTCGCACCTGGCCCCCTGGCTCCGCCGGAGCCGGCCGGCAGGGAACC
Source organism: Xanthobacteraceae bacterium (assembly GCA_036270895.1). Taxonomy (GTDB): domain Bacteria; phylum Pseudomonadota; class Alphaproteobacteria; order Rhizobiales; family Xanthobacteraceae; genus JAVDCA01. Next base: position 13,913 of record DATBBS010000359.1, on the reverse strand, counting down.
GACGATAGCCGACATCGCCTCCACGCAGGTGCCCGAGGTCGAATCCCTGCTTGGGCAGGTGGCGGAGCGCGCAAATCGCCAAAAGGCCCGCCGGCCGGGCGCCCAAAAGGGAAAGACGCCCCGCCGGACACAAGGCGCTGCGCCGAATGGTCCCGGGACACCGCCCGGCGGCGCGCCTGGGCGGCAAGCCCGGCCGGCCGGCCCGTCAGGCGACCCGGAATCGCCCGCCGTTGCCAAGGATCCGCCCGCGACCGATTAGGGCGCTTCCCCATCATGCGTGACGAGCTTTCGCGGACAGATGCGCTGTGCGACGATGGCTGCAATGATGGCCAGACCCTCATGCCTTTTTGCTGTTGCTGATAGGGTGCGGGTGTGGGATTCGGTGGCCAGGGCCACCGGCATCGGGGAATCGTTGATGCGGCGTGTCGTTCGCGGTGCGGGATGTCTGGGGTTGCTGGTGGCGATGCCGGCGCTCGCCGCCGATCTTGTGCCGGAAACCTCCTCGGCGCCGAAGTGGACCGTCGAGCTGGGGATGGAGGTCCGCTCCCTGCCTCACTACCAGGGCTCCGACGTCTACGGCTTTTACCCGGTCCCGTTCCTGGACGTGCGTCCCGCCGGGACGCCGCCGCGATTCCACGCACCGCGCGACGGCTTCGGCGTCGCGATCCTCGACACCGACACCTTCAAGGCCGGCCCGGTCGCCCAGCTCGAGTTCGGCCGTCACGTGAAGCATAACCCCTCGCTCGCGGGCCTCGGCAATGTGGGAGCGACGGCCGAGGTGGGCGGCTATTTCGACTACTGGCCGAACCAATGGCTGCGCGCCCGGATGGAGCTGCGGCAGGGCATCGGTGGCCATCACGGCGTCGTCTCGGACGAGACCCTGGATGTGGTGGTCCCGGTCTCGTCGCAATGGACCCTGTCGGGTGGCCCGCGCATGACGATTGCGACCGCGGACGCCAACAGGCCCTATTTCAGCATCGACGCCGCCCAATCGGCGGCGTCCGGGCTGCCGATGTTCGACGCCGGCGGGGGCGTTCGCTCGCTCGGCGCCGGCACCCAGGCGCGCTATCAGTGGAATGCGCAATGGGCGAGCCACGCGTTTGTCGAATACACGAAGCTCACCGGCGACGTCGGCAATTCGCCGATCGTCACGCAGCGCGGCTCGCCCAATCAGGCGATGTTCGGATTCGGCACGACCTATTCGTTCGACATGCCGGCGCTGTGGTGACGGCGGGAGAATCTCCCGCTCCATCACGGTTCGTCGTTACGCCATGGATAGGCGCTTCAGCGCCTTGGGCCTTGCGCGACTTGTGCCGTATCCCGGCATATCCCTCGGTGGAGAATGTCGATGGCGGATGAGGCTTTGGTCAGCCGGCTGCCCAAATGCGAACTGCACATTCACATCGAGGGGAGCCTCGAACCGGAGCTGATGTTCGCCCTCGCGAGGCGTAATGGCATCCTTCTTCCCTACCAATCCGTGGAGGCCCTGCGGGCGGCCTATCGCTTCACGCAACTCCAGGATTTCCTCGATCTCTACTATCGGGGAATGTCTGTGCTTATCACCGAGCGGGACTTCTTCGACTTGGCCTGGGCCTATCTTGAGCGCGCGCACGCCGACAACGTGCGTCACGTCGAGATGTTCTTCGACCCGCAGGGCCATACTCGGCGCGGCATCGCATTTTCGACCGTGATCGACGGCCTCCACGGCGCGATCGAAAAGGCCGCCCGCGAACTCGGCGTGAGCGCAAGCCTGATCATGTGCTTCTTGCGCGATCTCGACGAGGAAGACGCGGAGCGGACGCTCGACATGGCGTTGCCGCACCGCGCACGAATCGTGGGTGTCGGCCTCGACTCGGCCGAACGGGACAACCCGCCGGGCAAGTTTCGGCACGTGTTTCGGCGGGCGCGCGAAGCCGGCTTGTTTCTGTGCGCCCATGCCGGAGAGGAAGGGCCGCCGGCCTATGTGTGGGAAGCAATCGACGTACTCGGAGTCGACCGGATCGATCACGGCAACCGGTCGCTGGAGGATGCAGCCCTGGTCGAGCGAATGGCCCGCGATCGCAAACCGCTGACCGTTTGCCCCTTGTCTAATTTGCGGCTGCGCGTCGTGCAGGACCTCAAACATCATCCGCTGCGGCGGATGATAGAGAAGGATCTTCTCGTGACCGTGAACTCGGACGATCCAGCCTATTTCGGCGGCTACGTGAACGACAATTATCTCGCGGTGCAGCAGGCCTTGGGCCTGTCTCGAGACGAGATCGTCACGATCGTGCGCAACAGCTTCATCGCCTCGATGATGCCCGAAGCGGAGAAGCAACGCGCACTGGCCGATTTCGACCGGGTCTTGGCTCGCATCGGCGGCTGAGCGGGCGACCGCATGCTGCGCTTGGTTTGACGGTCCTCATGGTAGTCTGGCCTGACGACCAAAAAGTTGGGATTCACCAAGCGTGTCGTCACACTCAGCGTCCTTCTCTTCGCGCCATGAAAGCCAGCCGCTCGAACAGATGGACGTCCTGCTCGTTCTTGATCAGGGCGCCATGCAGCGGCGGGATCAGCCTCTTGGGATCGCGCTCGCGCAAGGTCTCGGGCCCGATGTCCTCGACCATCAGCAGCTTCAGCCAGTCGAGCAGTTCGGAGGTCGAGGGTTTCTTTTTCAATCCCGGCACGTCGCGGATCTCATAGAACAGCTTGAGCGCCTCGGCGACCAGGCGCTGCTTGATGCCGGGGAAATGCACGTCGATGATCGCCCGCATGGTGTCGGCGTCGGGAAAGCGGATGTAGTGGAAGAAGCAGCGGCGCAGGAACGCATCCGGCAGCTCCTTCTCGTTGTTCGACGTGATGACGACGATCGGGCGCCGCCGCGCCTTGATGGTCTCGCTGGTCTCGTAGACGAAGAATTCCATCCGGTCGAGTTCCTGCAAGAGATCGTTGGGGAACTCGATGTCCGCCTTGTCGACCTCGTCGATGAGCAGGACCGGCCGCTCGTCGGCCACGAAGGCATCCCATAATTTGCCGCGCTTGATGTAGTTGCGGATGTCGTGAACGCGCGCGTCGCCGAGCTGGCTGTCGCGCAGGCGCGATACCGCGTCATATTCATACAGGCCCTGCTGCGCCTTGGTGGTCGACTTGACGTGCTATTCGATCAGCGGCGCGGCCAGTGCCTTGGCGATCTCGAGCGCCAGCACGGTCTTTCCGGTGCCCGGCTCGCCTTTGACGAGCAGCGGGCGCTCGAGCGTGATCGCGGCATTGACCGCGACCTTGAGGTCGTCGGTCGCCACATAGGCACTGGTACCTTCGAATCGCATGACCATGAATTCCCGATAAATGCGAGGTTGGCGCCATCAGACAAGGTCGCGGAGCGCTTGTCGAGATTGCGGCGGCGGAATACCGTTTCGACAGGCCGTCGCCATTCTGTGGGCGGCCGCCACACGAGGGAAACAGCCATGCGGGGCGCAATAAGTTCCGGCCTGATCCGACTTCTGTCGGTGATGGGTTTTGTTGTTCTGCTGATCGGCCAGACGGCCGAAGGTCAAGCCGGCGACGAGCGCAAGCAGCTCGCTTTCGACGTGGTCGATCGCAACGCCGAGCAGATGACGGCGATCAGCGATTCGCTGTTCTATTTCGGCGAGCCGGGGATGCAGGAGTTCGAGAGCACCAAGCTGCTCAAGGGCACGCTCGAGGCCGCGGGTTTCTGGGTCGACCTCGGCGGCGCCAGAATGCCGACCAATCTCTGGGCCGAATGGGGCTCCGGCCGGCCCAAGATCGCGATCGTGACCGAGATCGACGCGCTTCCCGCAGGCTCGCAGATGCCGCTCGAATTCGCCCGCAAACCATTGGTGGCGGGTGCGCCCGGCCACATGGAGGGCCACAACACCCATGGCGGCGTCGCCTCGATGGCGGCTTTCGCGGTCAAGCAGGTGATGCAGCGCTACAATCTTCCCGGCACGGTCGCGATCTCGTTCGGGCCCGCCGAGGAGCAGCTGGCGAGCCGCCCCTTCATCGTGCGCGCGGGCTATTTCAAGGACGTCGACGCGGTCATCCTGCTGCACATCCGCGATTCGCTCGCCACCGGCTACGGGGTGCAGAACTACGCGGCGATCAGTTCGATCTTCACCTTCCACGGCAAGACCGCGCATGGCGCCGTCAACCCGTGGGATGGCAAGGACGCGGTTGACGCGGTCGAGCTCATGGACATCGGCTTCGATAAGCTTCGCGAACATCTGCACCCGACCTACCGCGCGCACCGCACCATCACGATCGGCGGCGTCCAGCCCAATATCATCGCCGACACCGGCCAGATCTGGTGGTTCGTGCGCGACGCCAGCATGCCGGACGCGAAGGCGACCTACGACAAGCTCCTGAAGATCGCCGAGGGCGCTGCCCTGATGACCGGCACGACGTGGGACGTGAAATACGCCGCGTCGGCATGGCCGCAGCTCGTCAACAAGGCGATCGCCGAAGCGATACAACGAAACATCGAGGCGGTCGGCGTGCCGAAATGGACGGAGGATGAGCAGCGCTTCGCCAGGGATTTTCAGAAATCGGCCGAGCGTCCGGTGGTAGGGCTGCGGACCGATCCGCTTCCCCTGGGCGGGCGCGGCCAAGCCGCGTCGTCGAACGACAGCGGCGACGTATCCTGGGTCGTCCCCGCTGGAAGCGTAAACTTTCCCGCGTCGGTCCCGGGCATCGAATATCATGAATGGCACGCCGCCATCACGCCGGTGAGCTCGATCTCGCACAAGGGCCAGGTCGCCGGCGCCAAGGTGCTCGCCGCCTCGATCCTCGATCTCCTGACCTCCCCCGAGCTTTTGGAAAAGGCGCGCGCCGAGTTCCTGGTCGAATCGAGGAAAACACCGTATTTCTCGTTATTGCCCGCCGAGACCGATCCGCCGGTCGAACTCAACCGCGCCGAGATGGAGAAATACCGGCCCGAAATGCGTAAATTCTATCTGGACAAGGCGCCGCGCTTCAATTGAGCGGCTGTCGGGCAGGCGTGATCACCGCGCCGTGGGAGCGGCGCGCGACGTCCTCGCGCGAACGTGACAGCAATTGAGGAGCGCCGCGCCGCCACGGGCGTTATGAAAGCATTGCGGTTCCTTAGTCGGCCACGGGAGCACACCATGATGATCAGTCGTCGATTGTTGTTGGCAGGCGCCGGCAGCGTGGCGGTGCTCGCCGGGCTGCGCTGGCTGCAAGGCTCGAACGTCGAGGCCGCGACGTCTTTCGAGATCGAGAAATCCGATGCCGACTGGCGTCGGCTCCTCACCAGCGCGCAATATAATGTGCTGCGCCGGCAGGGCACCGAGCAGCCATTCTCGAGCGCGCTCAATCACGAGAAGCGCAAGGGGATCTTCGCCTGCGCGGGCTGCGACCTGCCGCTGTTCTCGTCGGACACCAAGTTCGAAAGCGGCACCGGCTGGCCGAGCTTCTATCGGCCGTTGCCCGACGCCGTCGGAACGTCCGAGGACCGCGCCTTTTTCATGAAGCGCACCGAGGTTCATTGCCGCCGCTGCGGCGGCCATTTCGGCCATGTGTTCGACGACGGGCCGCCGCCGACCGGGCTGCGTTACTGCATGAACGGGGTGGCCTTGAAATTCACGCCCGAGGCCGGCGGACCGGCCTGACGGTCCGGATTCCCGGCATTTTCTGCCGACGGAGGGCTGAATCTTGCCGAGCCGGGGCCTCCGGGTCCGGCCGGGTTTTTGCGTAAGTCATTGAAAAATAACGATTTTATTTCTGGCACGGGGCTTGCGAAGACCATCCGGATATTGCGGCCTTCAGGGTCGAAAACCGTCCCGCCTGGCCGCTCGGATCCGAGTGGAGAATTTTCATGGGTATCTTTGACGCTCTGACGTCCGCCGTCTCCGGTTTGAGCGCGCAGGCCTATGCGCTGCAGAACATCTCCGGGAACATCGCGAACTCGCAGACGACCGGGTTCAAGCGCATCAACACCCAATTCGACGATCTGGTGGGCGACAACCTGCCCGCCAAACAGCTCGCCGGCGGGGTGCTGGCGAGCTCGGTCGCCACCAACAACGTGCAGGGCGACATCCAGAACGCGCAGACGAGCACCTTCATGGCGGTGAACGGGAACGGCTACTTCATCGTCCAGAAGCCGAGCTCTTTCTCCGGCGGCCAGCCGGTCTTCGGCGGCGTGAACCTGTACAGCCGCCGCGGCGACTTCCAGCTCGACCAGAACGGCTTCCTGGTCAACGGCGCGGGCTATTACCTGATGGGGCTTCCGGTCGACCCGACGACCGGCAATCCGACCGGCAGCATCCCGAACACGCTTCAGTTCAGCAACAACCTGATCCCCGCTCAGCAGACGTCGCAGATTCAATACAACGCCAACCTGCCGAGCCAGCCGATCACGACCAACACCCAGGCCGGAGTCCCGGGCTCCAACCTGCTCAACCCGGCGACATTCTCGTCCAATCCGTTGGTCGGACCCTTGACGCCGGCGACGATCCAGGGCGTGGGCGCCGCGATCCCCCCGACGGCCGTCACCGGCACGCCGATCACCTTTCCGCTCGCGGCGGGCGGCACGCTGGCTCTGACCGGCACCGGCAGCTCTACGATCACCGTCAATGCGGGCGACACCGCGCTGCAGGTCCAGAACGCCATCAATGCCGCAACCCTCACCACCAACATCTCGGCGACCGTGAACGGCGCCAATCAGCTCGTGCTGACCAGCGGCGATGCGGCGACGCCCGTGAACATCACCGGCGGTTCGGCGCTCGCTACGCTTGGCCTCGCGGTCTCCAGCAACGGCCCGACCAACCTCATCAGCGCATCGGTGGTCTCGAGTGGCCAGCAGCTGATCGTCAGCATCGGCTCTCTCGCGCCGCAGACCATCACCTTCGGCAACGGCGTCGGCCAGGTGGCGACGCTCGCCCAGCTCAATGCCGCCTTGCAGGGTCTCACCGGCGCCGGTCCGACCTCCGGGGTCGATGCCAACGGCAACATCAAGATCGTGGCGGCCAACACGACCGACGTCATCTCGGTGACCGGCGGGCCCGTCGCGACGCCGCTCAATCTTCCGACTTTCGGCATCACCAACGCCCAGGCATTCCCGGCGAACGGCAACGTCTATGGGGTCGACCAGAGCAGCTTTCTCAACGAATCGGTGGCGGGCGGCTCGATCACGGCCTATGACGGCACCGGGACCCCGGTCGATATGCAGTTCCGCTGGGCGAAGGCCGACAGCGCGTCGCTCGGCGCTGGCCACACCGACAAGTGGAACATGTTCTACGAGGTGAACTCGAACCCCGCCAACACACAGCCGGCCTGGACCAATGTCGGTATCAATTTCAGCTTCAACTCCACCGGCCAGCTCACGCCGCCGCTCACCAACCTCTCGCTCAGCAACGTGGCGGTCAACGGACAGTCGCTGGGCACGGTGACGCTGGTTTTCGGCTCCTCCGGCCTGACGCAATTCTCCAACACCAACGGCACCGTGCAGGTCAACCTGCTCAATCAGAACGGCGCATCGGCCGGACAGCTGCAGTCGATCGCGGTGGACAATCAGGGCCGCATCGTCGGCACTTACTCGAACGGGCGGACCGTCCCGCTTGCCGAGGTGACGTTGGCCAACTTCAACGGACAGAACCAGTTGAAGCAGCTCGACGGCGGCGCCTACGAGGCGACCGCCGACTCTGGGCCGCCGCTGCAGAACGCCACCGGCAAGATCGTGGGCAGCTCGCTCGAAGCTTCCAACACCGATATCGCCGACGAGTTCAGCAAGCTCATCGTGACGCAACAGGCCTACTCCGCCAACACGAAGATCATCACGACGACCACCCAGATGGTTCAGGATCTCTTGAACGTCATCCGATGATCGCGTGGCGGGGAATAGAGCTCGCGATGGCTGAGAACGGACGCATGTCATGAGTCTGTCCGGAACGCTCAACACTTCTTTGGCCGGGCTGCAGGTGGCGCAGCAGGGGCTGCAGATCGTCGGCGCCAACGTCGCCAACGCGCAGACTCCCGGTTACGTCCGCAAGACGCTCAGCCAGGAGTCGACGGCGGCCGGCAGCTCGATCAGCGTTCGCATGGTGTCGATCAACCGCGAACTCGACACGCTGATCCAGACGCAGCTGCGGCAGGCGACCTCGGGCGGTTCCTATGCCGACAAGCTTTCCGAGCTCTACCAGCAGCTTCAGACCATCTACGGGGCTCCCGGCTCCGCGACGGGGGTCGACACCCTGTTCAACAATTTCACCACCGCGATGCAGTCGCTGGCCTCGAGCCCGAACTCGTTCGCGGCCCAGAGCACGGCCGTCAATTCGGCTCAGTTGCTGACGCGACAGCTCAATTCGATGAGCAACGGCATCCAGACGATGCGCGCCGCCGCCGAGCAGGGCATTGCCGCCGACGTGCAGTCGGCCAACAGCGCCTTGCAGCAGATCGCGACCATCAACAAGCAGGTCGCGACCGCGAGTGCCTCCGACCCCACCACGGCGACCCTGCTGGACCAGCGCGACAAGTTGATCGATCAGCTTTCGAGCCTGATGGACATCCATGTCGTGAAGGGCCAGTTCAATCAGCTATCCGTCTACACCGGATCGGGCGCCCAACTGGTCGGGGATCAGGCAGGCACGCTGTCGTTCAACCCGCAGGGCACCTTGTCGCCGAGCGCCCTGTGGAACTCCAATCCGACGAAGAGCGGCGTCGGCACGATCACGCTGACGGCGCCGGGCGGCGGCTCGGTCGACCTGATTTCCGCCGGTGCGATCCAATCCGGCGAGATCGCCACCTACCTGCAGATGCGCGACAAGATCCTGCCGCAAGCCCAGTCGCAGCTGGATGAGTTCGCGGCGCAGATGTCGCAGGCGCTCTCCGACCAGACGATCCCCGGCACGCCGGTCGTCGCCCTCCCGCAAACCGGATTTTCCGTCGATACGACGGGGCTGCAATCCGGGAATGTCATCCATCTCACCTACACCGACGCGTCGAGCGTCCAGCATCAGATCAGCATCGTGCGGGTCGACGACCCGTCGGTCCTGCCGCTGCCGAACACGACGACGCCGGACCCGAACGACCAGGTGATCGGCGTCAATTTTGCCGCCGGCATGGGCTCGGTCGTCGCACAGCTGACCGGCGCGCTCGGAGCGAGCGGCCTGCAATTCTCCAATACCGGGAATACGCTTCAGGTCCTCAACGACGTCGCCAACACGATCTCGGTCAATTCATTCTCCGAGACCAAGACGCTCACGTCGCTGACCAGCGGCAGTCCCCAGTTGCCTTTGTTCGTCGACGGAACGGGGGTCTATAGCGGCGCCATTACGGCGTCGGGACCGCAGGAGCTCGGCTACGCCCAGCGTATCACCGTCAACAGCGCGCTCGTCAGCAATGCGGCCGGGCTCGCGATCTATTCCGCCGCGCCCCCGACGACGGTGGGAGACAATACGCGTCCGACATTTCTCTATAACCAGCTGACGAGCGCATCGCTGACGTTTTCGTCAACGACCGGGATCGGCGCAACCAACGCGCCCATGAGCGGCACGCTGTCGTCCTATCTCGGCCAGGTGATGACCGCGCAGGCGCAGGCGGCCGCCGACGCCGCGAATCTCCAGCAAGGTCAGGACGTCGTGGTCAAGGCGCTCCAGCAGCGCATGAACACCACCTCCGGCGTCAATGTCGACCAGGAGATGACCAACCTGCTGACCCTGCAGAACGCCTATGCGGCGAACGCGCGCGTTTTCAGCACCGTGCAGAAAATGTTCGAAACCCTGTTGCAGATGTGAGGCTATCATGAGCAGCGTCTCGGGCGTAGGTACGACCGCCGCTTTTATGACGCAGTCGCTCATCGACTTGCGCCGGCAGCTCGATGATCTTCAGCGCCAGATCAGCACGGGTCAAAAGGTCGATTCCTATGCCGGGATCAGCCCGCAGTCCCAGCTGCTGATCGGGCTGAATTCCCAGCTCAACGCGCTCAACGGCTTCACGGACAGCAACAACATCGTCAACACGCGGCTGACGATCGCGCAAACGGCGCTGACCCAGTTCGACACCACGGCGCAGAGCGTCGGGGATTCCGCCCGGCTCTCGAGCTACAAACCGGGGGCGAACGGCCAGACGGTCGACCAGCTCAATGCCGGCGCGCAGCTCGGTCAGCTGTTGACGCTTCTCAATACGCAGGCGGACAACGGCTACATCTTCTCCGGCACGGCGTTGAACCAGCCGGCGACCGCCACGCCCGACCTCATTCTCAACGGCACGGCCACGCAGGCCGGCCTCAAGCAGGTCATCTCGGAGCGCAATCAGGCCGATCTCGGAGCGAACGGACTCGGCCGTCTCTTGATACCGGCCACCAGCACCGCGTCCGCGCGCATCATCGGGAATGGCGCCGCGCTCGTCCCCGACGCGGTCGCGACGATGGCCGGCACGCAGAATATCTCCAGTCTGTCGTCGGCGGGCGGCACGCTCGTCATCAACGGCACGCCGATCACCATCAATCCGGGAGACAGCGCGGCCGCGATCCAGAACCGCATCAATCTGCAATCCGGCACCACGAAGGTTTCGGCCTCGATCAACGCAACAAACCAGTTGGTGTTGACCAGTGCCGACGCCAATACGGCCGTGGCCATCGGCGGCGCAACGACGCCCGGCCTGCTGACCGAGCTCGGGCTCACCGCCACCACCGCCAACCCGACCAACCTTCTGACCCAGGGGCTGGCCGGACAGTCGCTGACCATCACGGTCGGGGCAAATCCGGCGCTCACCATCAATTTCGCCGTCGGCCAGGTCACCACGTTGGCGGGGCTGGCGACCGCGCTTGGAGGGCTGGTTGGAGGCACCGCGTCGGTCGACACCGGCACCGGCAACATCTCGGTCGCGGCGGCCAACACCACCGACAATATCGTGATCGGCGGAACGGTCGCGCCCGGCACCTTCGGTCTTCCGGCGATCGCCATTCCGACGCCCGGCACGCGCGTGTCGCTGAGCGAGGACGTGGCCGGGTCGCCGTTCGGGTTCAAGCTCGCAAGCGCCGGCGGCAATCTGATCGGCGCCAACGTGATCGGTCCGACCGGGACGCCGCCCGGCATCACGGTCGACTTGTCGGTGAATCCCAATCCCGGTGACGCGCTCAATCTGACATTCAACCTGCCGGACGGCACGACCCAGCAACTGACGATGACCGCCACGACGGCGTCCCCCCCGGGAGTCGATGCCTTCGCGATCGGAGCGACTCCGGCGGCAACGGCCGCCAACCTGCAGGCGGCGCTGACGAACTCGGTCCGTACCCTGGCGGCCACGCAGCTGACCGCAGCCTCCACCATGCAAGCCGCAAACAATTTCTTCGACGTCGGCCCCGCCCAGGCTGCCCAGCGCGTCGCCGGCCCCCCATTCGCGACGGCAACGGCCCTCGCCAACGCGACCGCCGCCAATACGGTGAGCTGGTACACCGGCGCCATGTCGGCCAATCCCCGAACCTCCGTGACGGCGCGCATCGATTTTTCGGCCACCGTCTCATACGGCCTGCAGGCCAACGAGCAGGGCTTGCGCTCGGTGATCGAGAATGTCGCCGTCTTCGCGGCGGCGAATTTCCAGGTCGGCAATCCGAACAGCAGCGCCGCCTATGCGGCATTGTCGCAGCGGGTCGGACTGAATTTGTTTCCCAAGCCCGGCCAGCAGACCACCGGAGACATCGAAGCCGAGCTCGCCAACGCGCAGATATCGCTCAAGACCGTGACGAGCCAGCAACAGGCGACCCAGGCGCAGGTGCAGGATTCCGTGCAGGGGATAACGGGGATATCGAACGAGCAGGTCGCCGCCGAGCTGGCGACCGTGCAGGTGCAGCTGCAGGCCTCGCTGCAGACAACCGCGATGCTGACGAAGCTGAGCCTCTTGAATTATCTCGGGCCGGCCTGATCGGCGCGCCGGTACTCCGGATCAAGCCCGGGGCGGGCCTCCGCCCGAAGACGCTTTCATGGGTCTTGGAGAGGCTCAGCCGCGCCCGCGCAGGCCGGCGGCGAGCTCGCGATTGATGTTGATGAGCGAGGCCACGACCTCGCGACGAGGATTGGAGGTGAGAGCCATCGTCTGGGACATGATATAGGTGCCCAGATTGGCGACGTTCTGCCGGATCTCTTGCGGCAGCGGGCTTTCGGGGCTCATGACCGAGCTGAGAAAGACCGTCCATAACTTACGGTTGAACAAGAGGGCCGCGTCGAGATCGGACTTGTTGCTGTCCCAGGTGTCGCAGACCGCCTGCAGGCGCGCTCCCGCTTTCAATAATAGGTCCGCCTCAAGTTCACGCGGACTTGCGATCTCCGTCGCCACGGCCCTGTAGGCTCGCGTTCCGTGCTGCATTGTCGAGAAGCTCCTGCTCGTAGGCGATCAGTTTCTTGGTAGCTTTCAGGGCCTTATAGAACTCGCCCGTTAATATACTGTTGTTGATCACCTCGATATATGGCCAGGTGCTCGGGGCCGCCTGTACGATGTCGCGCATCAGCGTGAAATAAGTCTCATGATGGACGTGGGGGTCCTTGGACAGGTACATCAGCTGCACGCACAGATAGATGCGCTTCGCGGGCGAGTTCGCGGTCTCGCCGGTCAGAATGTCCTTTTCGCGCAGGATCGGGGTGTCGCCTTCGATGAGAAGGCGGGTGCGTTGATCCGCATTGGTGACCACGCAGTCGCCGATAATGACGCGTTCACCGGGCTTCAGCTCGACTTTGAGGGCCATGACGGCCTCCCTTTCTGGGTTGTCGCGATCGTTCCGAAAAACGGTAAATGAAGCGTTAAAGTTCGAGCGAGCGGCCGTTAGCGACCGGTGACGTTCGATTAACCGAACAGCTTGAGCACCGACTGGTTCGCCTGCGAAGCCAGCGACAGGGCGGTGATCGACAGTTGTTGCCGGGTCTGCAACGCCAGCATGTTGGCGCCTTCCAGGTTGGTGTCGGCGAGGGTGAGCCCGTCGGCGCCGGTCTTCAGCGTATTGACCATGTTGTTGGTGAAGTCCTGGCGGTTCTGCACGATCGACAGATTCGAGCCGAAGTCGGATGCCTGGCTGGCGACCGTGTTCAGCGCGGTCTGCAGGGCCCGCAGCCGGGCATCGAGCTGGGTATTGCTCTGGAACTCGGTACCGGTCGCCGTAATAATCCCGAGGGTGGAACTGTTGACGCCGTTCGGGTTGGTCGATTGGATCGACAGGGTGCTGGTCCCCAACTCATTGAAGAACAGCTTCAGCACGTCGCCGGTCAGCAGATTGATGCCGTTGAAGCTCGCGTCCTGGGCTGTCTTGTCGAGCTGGTCCTTGAGCTGATTGAACTGGGTCACCAGGTTCGAGCGCACCACGTTGCCAAGGGTCGTGGCGGTCCCCCCGCTGCCGTCGACAAGGCCGCTGACGCCGACGCCTGTGATCGTCAGCGCCGAGGTCGACAGGTTGGTGATCTGGAGCTGGCCGGAATTGTTCGATGCCTTGATCTTGCCGGCCAGCGCGGCGTTGGCATTGATCACCGAGATGAGCTGGTCGACGGAGGAAACCGTTCCGGCGGTGGCGACCGAGGTCGTCGTGGTGAAGCCGGTGCCCGTCACCACGCCGGCGGTGCCGCCGACCGTGATCTGGTTCGGCCCGGCGTCCTTCAGCTTGAGCTCGCCGCCGACGACGGTGGCAAGGCTGTAGCCGGCGGCCGCATTGATGTTGGCCGCCACGGTGGAGACCACGTCCGTCGCATTCACGGCCACCGTGACCGCGACGCCGCCGTTGATATCGGCCGCCTGGATGGTGAGCGTGCCGGAAGTGCCCGCCGCGCCGGTGCCGGTGCTCGTGCTGCCGAAGCCGGTGGTGGCGCCGGTGAGGGTCTCCTGGTCATTCAGGTTGACGTTCACCACCGTGGCACCGACCAGTCCGCCCGAGAAGCCGATCGTCTTCAGGGACGCCGTGCCGATCGTGGTGGTGTCGAGGG
>DATBBS010000358.1:0-3784 GCA_036270895.1 Xanthobacteraceae bacterium | reverse complement strand
GAGCTTGGACAGCGTCGCCGTGAGCTCGTAGAGCAGGCCCGGGCGGTCGAGCCCGCTCGCCTCGACCACCGTATAGCGGTTGGACCACTGGTTGTTGATGCTCACCTCGGGCTCGACCGCGAAGGCCTTGATGCGGCCCTTGGGCGCGGCGCGCTTGGCCACCACGCTCGGCAGCTTCAGTTCGCCGACCAGCGCCCGCTCGATCGCGTCGGCGATGCGGATGGAGCGCCGGCCCTCGTCCTCGTCGCGCTCGAATTCGCGCGACACCGCGATGGTGTCGAGCGCGAGCCCGTCGGTGGTGGTGAAGATCTGCGCGTCGACGATATTGGCGCCCGTCATCGCGCAGGCTCCGGCGATGACCGACAACAGCCATGGATGATCGGGCGCCAGCACCGTGAGGATCGTGACGCCGCGCGCCGTGTCGTAGCTCACGCCGGTCGCGAGCGTCTTGCCGGCTTCCTCGGCCGAGCGCATGAAGCGCGCATGGGCGATCTTTTGCGGCAGGTCGACCTTGAGCCAATAGGCGGGATAGTGCCGCGCGATATAGCGGTCGATCTCCTCGGGCGGCCAGTCCGTGACCTCGGCGCGGAATTCCGCCTGCGCCATCGCGACGCGGCGCGCCCGGTCGACCTCGGAGAAGCCGCCGGTGAGCGCCGGCTCGGTCTCGTAATAGAGCGCGCGCAGGAGCTGCGCCTTCCAGCCGTTCCACACGCCGGGCCCGACCGCCCGGATGTCGGCGGTGGTCAGGACGGTGAGCAGCTTCATGCGTTCGAGCGACTGCACGATCGGACTGAAATTCTCGATCGTCCGGCGGTCGGAGAGGTCGCGCGATTGCGCGATCGACGACATCGTCAGGTGCTGCTCGATCAGCCAGGCGACGGTCTCGGTATTGGCCGCCGAAAGCCCGAAGCGCGGGCAAAGGCGGCGCGCGATGCGGGCGCCGGCGATCGAGTGGTCCTCGATGCGGCCTTTGGCGATGTCGTGCAGGAACAGCGCCACATAGAGCATCTCACGATGCTCCGGCTGGATGGTGCGCGCCAGCTCGTTGGCGAGCCCGTATTCCTGGTGCTTGCCGGACTCGATCTCGGCCAGCACCCCGATGCAGCGCAGCAGATGCTCGTCGACCGTATAGTGATGATACATGTTGAACTGCATCATCGAGACGATGCGGCCGAAATCGGGAATGAAGCGGCCGAGCACGCCGGTCTCGTTCATGCGGCGGAGCACGATCTCGGTGTCGTTCTTGGCCGTGAGGATGTCGAGGAACAGCCGGTTCGCCTCGGGATCCTCGCGCACCGACTTGTCGATCAGCTTGAGCGAGCGGGTCGCGAGCCGCATGGCGTCGGGATGGAAGGCCAGGCTGTTGCGCTGCGCGATGTGGAAGATGCGGATGAGGTTGACGGGATCGCGCTGGAAGACCTTGGGATTGGCGACGTTGATGCGGTTGTGGTCGACGGTGAAATCTTTGCCTTCGAGCAGCGGCCGCTTCGGGCGCCGGCGGAACCGCGCGACCACGCGATTGAGCATCGGCACGTCCTTCGCCTGGCTGGCCTCGAGCTCGGCGCACATGATGGCGGTGAGGTCGCCGACGTCCTTGGCGATCAGGAAATAATGCTTCATGAAGCGCTCGACGTCGCGCATGCCGGGATGCGACGTGTAGCCGAGCCGCACCGCGATATCGCGCTGCAGATCGAAGGAGACGCGCTCCTCGGCGCGGCCGGTGACGAAATGCATGTGGCAGCGCACTGCCCACAGGAAGTTCTCGCAGCGGCGGAAGAGCTGGTATTCCTGACGGTCGAACACGCCGCGCTCGATCAGCTCCTCGGGCTCGCGCACCCGGTAGACGTATTTCGCGATCCAGAACAGCGTGTGCAGGTCGCGCAGGCCGCCCTTGCCGTCCTTCACGTTGGGCTCGACCAGGTAGCGCGACTGGCCGGCGCGGCGATGGCGCTCCTCGCGCTCGGCGAGCTTGGCGGCGACGAATTGCGGCGCGGTGCCGTGCGCGATCTGCTTGTCGAAGCGCGTGACCAGCTCGTCGAACAGCTTGCGGTCGCCGAGCAGGAAACGCGCCTCGAGGACCGCGGTGCGGACCGTCATGTCGGCCTTGGCCTGGCGGATGCACTCGTCGACCGAGCGCGTCGCGTGCCCGACCTTGAGGCCCATGTCCCACAGGCAGTAGAGGATCGCCTCGGCGACGGATTCGCCCCAGGCGGTCTGCTTGTAGGGCAGCAGGAACAGGAGATCGATGTCGGAGCCCGGCGCCATCAGGCCGCGGCCATAGCCACCGGTGGCCACGATCGCCATGTGCTCGGCGTCCGACGGCGACTGCGACGGATAGAGATGCTTGGCGATGAAATCGTAGAGCACCATGATGATGTCGTCTTGCAGCCGGCACAGCCGTTCGGCGCAGCGCCGGCCGTTACGGTCCTCGAGCAGCAATTGCTCGGCGACGATGCGGGCATCGGCATGCGCCGCCTTGAGCCGCTGGGCGACCGCGGCCCGCAGGTCGCGTTCGCGGCCGGCGAAATCCACCGCCAGCCGGCCGAGCTCGGCCGACATCGCATCGGTGTCGAGCAGCTCGCCGGCGCTGCGGGAAGGATGGTCGAGGATCGTCATCGCCCTCCCGGATAGACGAGCGCTGCCGCAGTGTCACGCGGCCTGTTGGGCTCGGGGTGTTTCGCCCACGCCTAGGTATGGGGTCTCGCTGGGCGGCAGAACCCCACCCGAGATGTAGGGAATGGAATTCTATAGTTAACGGGATTGCAGGTATTAAATTTCTCGTTGACGCGCTACCGGCCGTGTCGGTAGGATAAACGTAGCGCCGATTTGAGCGGACAGCTTGCGGGCGCTTAACAAATGCAGCTAAAGCGCGGGGCCTGCCCCTCGCCGAGCTGACGGCGGGCCGAAAATCCCGTCTTCATCAACCGGCCGTGGTCGCGAGGGACGCGACGACGGTCTCGTGCTGGAGGTCGTCATGACCCTGATTTCCCGACGTCACGTTCTTGCCATTGCGGCGGCGGTTTTCGCCCCGACGCTCGCCCACGCCGCCGACAATCCGAAGGAAATTCGGATCGACTGGGCGACCTACAATCCGGTTTCCATGGTGCTCAAGGACCGGGGCCTCTTGGAGAAGGAATTCGCCAAGGACGGCATCTCGATCCGCTGGGTACAGACGCTCGGCTCCAACAAGGCGCTCGAATTCCTCAATGCGGGCTCGATCGATTTCGGCTCGACCGCCGGCTCGGCCGCGCTCCTGGCCAAGATCAACGGCAATCCGATCAAGTCGATCTATGTCTTTTCGCGGCCCGAATGGACCGCGCTCGTCACCCGCAAGGACACGACGATCGCCAAGATCGCCGACCTCAAGGGCAAGCGCGTCGCGGTCACCCGCGGCACCGATCCGCATATCTTCCTGGTGCGCGCGCTGCTCAGCGTCGGCCTGACCGAGAAGGACATCACGCCGGTGCTGCTGCAGCATCCGGACGGCAAGACCGCGCTCATACGCGGCGACGTCGATGCCTGGGCGGGCCTCGATCCGATGATGGCGCAGGCCGAGGTCGAGGACGGAGCCAAGCTGTTCTATCGCAACAAGGACGCCAATACCTGGGGCATCCTCAACACGCGCGAGGAGTTCCTCAAGGATCATCCCGATCTCGTCCGCCGCGTGCTCGCGGTCTACGAAGAGGCGCGCAAATATTCGCTCGCCAACTACGACGACGTGAAGAAGGCCTTCATCGCGGCCACCAAGCTGCCCGACGCGGTGGTCGACAAGCAGCTCAAGGAG
>DATBBS010000357.1:0-1846 GCA_036270895.1 Xanthobacteraceae bacterium | reverse complement strand
ATCACGATGGCGGCGATCGCGACGCCGACCTGGCTGCCCAATCCGCCGAGCACCACGATGGCGAGGATCGTCGCCGATTCCAGGAAGGTGAAGGATTCCGGCGAGATGAATCCCTGGCGCGCGGCGAAGAAGGAGCCGGCGAAGCCGGCGAACATCGCCCCCATGGCGAAAGCGGTCAGCTTGGTATTGGTGGTGTTGATGCCGAGCGAGCGGCACGCGATCTCGTCCTCGCGCAGCGCCTCCCAGGCGCGCCCGATCGGCAGGCGGCGCAGCCGCACCGTGACGAAAGCGGTCAAGAGCGCGAGCCCGAGGATCAGATAGTAGAGGAAGATGGTGCGATAGAGCGGGCTGAACTCCAGCCCGAAGGTCGCCGCGAAGCCGTCGTCGTCGGCATTGAACGGAATGCCGAAAAAGGCCGGGCGGGGAATGCCGCTGATGCCGGCATAACCATTGGTCAGGTCGACCCAGTTGATCAGGACCAGCCGGATGATTTCGCCGAACGCGAGGGTGACGATCGCCAGATAGTCGCCGCGCAGCCGCAGCACCGGGAAGCCGAGCAGGATGCCCCAGAATGCCGCCAGGCATCCGGCGAGCGGCAAGAGCATGAAGAAGGAGAAGCCGAAGGTCTTTGCCAGCAGCGCGTAGGAGTAGGCGCCGACCGCGTAGAAGGCGACATAGCCGAGATCGAGCAGCCCGGCCAACCCGACCACGATGTTGAGGCCGAGGCCGAGCATCACATAGATGAGAATCTGGATGCCGAAATTATCGATCCACTTCACCGAGCCCTGGAATCCGGCGAGCCCGATCGACAGCGCCGGATAGACCAGCACGAAGCCGATGCAGAAGGGCGCGAGCCAGCGGGTAAACATCCCGCGCAGGCGGGTGACGTTCTTGCCGGCCGGCCGGGATTGCGCCGCGCGGCGCTCGCGCCATGGCGCGATCACCAGCGAATAGAACAGCCGTCCGGTCGCCGCCATGGCGACGAAGCTGAACAGCATCTGCCAGCGCGTATCGAGCGCGATCTCGTTGCGGATGGTCTGGACGGTCCGCAAGCCGATCAGCGGCAGCAAGAGGAAGAAGGCCAGCACGGCGGTGAGCCCGGCATCCTTGATCGCCGCCCGCAGGGAAGCGCGCGCTGCCGGCGCTCCCATGTCAGACTTTCTCGACATCCGGCCGGCCGAGCAGGCCCTGCGGCAGGAAAATGAGCGTGACGGCGAGGATCGAGAAAGCCGCGACGTCCTTGTAGTCGGTGGAGAAATAGGCCGACCACAGCGTCTCGATCAGGCCGATCAGGAGCCCGCCGATCACCGCGCCGGGCAGCGAGCCGATGCCGCCGAGCACGGCGGCGGTGAATGCCTTGACGCCCGGCACGAAGCCGTCGGAGAAATTCACCACGCCATAATACATCAGATACATGGTGCCGGCGACGGCCGCGAGCGCCGCGCCCATCACAAAGGTGACCGAGATGGTGCGGTCGACGTCGACGCCGAGCAGCGCCGCCATCTTCTGGTCCTGCTCGCAGGCCCGCTGCGCGCGCCCGAGCGAGGTCTTGGCCACAACATACCAGAAACCCAGCAGCAGCACGGCGGTCACCGCCCACACGATCATCTGCTTGTAGGACAGCGTCACCTGGTAGGGGCCGTGCTCCATCAGCACGACCTCGCCCTGCACCATCGGGGGGACCGACTTGTTGCGCGGGCCCTGCGCGACCTGCACGAAATTCATCAGGAAGATCGACATGCCGATCGCCGAGATCAGCGGGGCGAGGCGGAACGAGCCGCGCAGCGGCCGATAGGCGAGGCGCTCGATCGTCCAGTTGACCAGCGAGGTCAGCGTCATCGCGACC
>DATBBS010000356.1:0-3477 GCA_036270895.1 Xanthobacteraceae bacterium | reverse complement strand
GCGGCCTCTTCGTCGCTGCCGCCGATCTCGCCGATCATCACGACAGCGCGCGTCTGCGGATCGTCTTTGAAGAGGCGAAGCACCTCGGCAAAGGAGAGCCCCAGGATGGGATCGCCACCGATTCCCACCGACGTCGTCTGGCCGACGCCGGCCAGGCTGAGGCCCTGGATCACTTCGTAGGTGAGCGTGCCGCTGCGGGACACGATGCCGATCGGCCCCGGCCGGTTGATGTGATTCGGGATGATGCCGACCTTCGCCTCGCCGGCGGTGACGAGGCCCGGACAGTTGGGACCGATCAAGCGCACGCCGGCGTCCTCGACGAATGCCCGGGCCCGCACCATGTCATAGAGCGGGATCCCCTCGGTGATGCAGACGATCAGGCCGATGCCGGCGGCGGCGGCTTCCATGATGGCGTCGGCGGCGAAGGGCGCGGGCACGAAGATGCCACTCACGTCGGCGCCGGTGTCGCGCCGGGCGTCGACCACCGTGTCATAGATCGGCACACCGAGGCTGGTCGTCCCACCTTTGCCTGGACTGACGCCGGCGACGACGTTGGTGCGATAGGCCTTCATCTGCTCGGTGTGGAAGCTGCCCTCCCGCCCGGTCAGCCCCTGGACCAGGACGCGGCTGTCCCGGGAGAGAAGAATGCTCATCGCCGCACGCCACCGGCCAGCTCGACGACCTTGCGCGCCGCCTGGGTCGCCGAGGCTTCGGGGGCGATGCCGGCCTCCTCCAGCAATCGGCGCCCTTCCTCCTCACGCGTTCCGGTGAGGCGGACGACCACCGGCAGGTTGAGGTTGAGATCGCGCGAGGCGTCGATGATGCCGCGCGCCACTTCGTCACCACGCGTGATGCCGCCGAAGATATTGATCAGGATGCCTTTGACGTGCGGATCGCTGGCGACCAGCTCCATGGCACTGTGCACGAGCTCGGCCTTCGCTCCGCCACCGACGTCGAGGAAGTTCGCCGCCTTGCCGCCTTCGCGCTGGACCAGGTCGAGCGTGTTCATCACCAGTCCCGCGCCGTTGCCGATGACGCCGATCCAGCCGTCGAGGCGCACGTAGGTCAGGCGGCGGCGACGCGCTTCCGCCTCCAGCGGGTCGTCTTCGAAGTCATCGGCTCCGTGCAGGTCCTTGTGGCGGAACATCGCGTTCTCGTCGATCTCCAGCTTGCCGTCGGCGGCGACCAGGCCGCCGTCGCGCGTCAGCGCCAGCGGGTTGATCTCGATCGTCAGCGCGTCATAGGTCCGGGCCAGCGCATAGAGTTTGGTCACCAGCGGCGCCAGCTGTTGCTGCATGGGCCCGAGGCCGGCTCGAAAGATCAGGTCGCGAACCTCGAAGGGCAAGGGGCCGCGCCAGGGATCGGGATGCAGCTTGGCGATCGCCTCGGGATGCGACTCCGCCACCTCCTCGATCTCCATGCCGCCTTGCGCGCTGAGGATGATGACCGGTCGGCGCGCGTCGCGGTCCAGCGTGAGACCGAGATACAGCTCGCGCGTGATCTCCTGCGCCGTCTCGCACCAGACCTCTTTGACGGTGTAGCCCTTGATCGTCATGCCGAGAATCTCGCCGGCGGCTTTCTTCGCCTCCATCGGGGTGCGCGCCAGCTTGATGCCACCGGCTTTGCCGCGGCCGCCGACCGGAACCTGCGCCTTGACGGCGATGGCGCCCAGCGCGCCGGCGGCCAGCACCGCCTCGTCGGGTGTGCGAGCCAGGCGCCCGTCTGGAACCGGGATGCCGGCCGCCTTGAAGCGCTCCTTGACCTGGTACTCGAGGAATTTCAAAGCGGAATGTTTCCGTGCCGCCGCTGTGGCCGCTCGACGTGCTTGTCCCTGAGCAGCTGGAGCGACCGGATGAGAGTCGGTCGCGTGTCCTGCGGCTCGATGACATCGTCGAGAAAGCCGCGCTCCGCCGCGACGTACGGGTTGGCGAACTTTTCCTTGTAATCCTCGACCAGCTGTTCGGCTTTCTTTGCCGGGTCCTTGGCCGCCGCGATCTCGCGCTTGAAGATGATGTTGACAGCGGCCTGCGGCCCCATCACCGCAATCTCCGCCGAGGGCCAGGCGTAGTTGAAGTCGCCGCCGATGTGCTTCGAGGACATCACGTCGTAGGCACCCCCATAGGCCTTGCGCGTGATCACCGTCAGCTTGGGCACCGTTGCCTCGGCAAACGCATAGAGCAGCTTGGCGCCGTGCCGGATGATGCCGTTGTATTCCTGGGCGGTGCCGGGCAGAAACCCGGGCACGTCGACAAAGGTGATCAGCGGGATGTTGAAGGCGTCGCAGAAGCGGACGAAGCGCGCCCCTTTCACCGCGGCGTTGATGTCCAGCGCCCCGGCCAGGATGCGCGGTTGGTTGCCGACGATGCCGACGACCTGCCCGCCCAACCGGGCGAAGCCGACCACGATGTTCTGCGCGAAGTGCTCCTGCACCTCGAAAAAGCTGTCGCGGTCGACCACGGGCACGATCGCCGCCTTGATGTCATACGGCTGGTGCGGGTTTTGCGGAATCAGCGATTGCAGCGACGGGTCCCGGCGTTCGGCGCTGTCGTCGGTCGGCACGGCCGGCGGCCGCTCGCGATTGCTTCCCGGCAGGTAGGAAAGGAGGCGGCGAACAGCGCCAAAGGCGTCGGGCTCGGAGTCGTGCAGGAAATGAGCCACGCCGCTGCGAATGTTGTGCACCTCGGCGCCGCCGAGCTCGTCGAAGCCGACCTTCTCGCCGGTCGTCACGCGGATGACTTCCGGCCCGGTGATGAACATGTAGCCAAGATGCTCGACCATGAAGATGAAGTCGGTGATGGCCGGTGAGTAAACCGCTCCACCAGTGGCGGGGCCGGCGATGACGGAGATCTGGGGGACGACGCCGGAGGACTGGACGTTGCGATAGAAGATGTCGGCGTAGCCGGCAAGGCTGACCACGCCTTCCTGGATGCGCGCCCCGCCCGAATCGTTGATGCCGATGCAGGGGCGGCCGGCGCGAACGGCCAGATCCATCACTTTGCACACCTTCTCGGCGAAGACCTCGCCGAGCGAGCCACCGAAGACGCTGGCGTCGTGCGAGAAGACGAAGACATCGCGGCCGTCCACGGCGCCGTATCCGGTGACCACGCCGTCGCCGGCGATCTTGCGCTCGCCCATGCCGAAGGCCTCGGTGCGGTGCACGGCGAAGGCATCGAGCTCGGTGAAGGTGCCCGGGTCCACGAGCAACTCGATCCGCTCGCGCGCGGTCAGCTTGCCCTTGGGATGCTGCTTCTCGTCGGGGTCGCCTCCGCGATGCATCGCGTCGTACTTGCGCTTGCGCAGGATGTTGATCTCGCGCTCGGAGGGCGAGGGTGTGGCGTCCTTGGCGACTCGGGTTGCCATCCGGCTTTTAGCTACGCATCCCCGGTCGATACTCGCCGAAGACCTCTCGCAAGACGCCGCACACCTCTCCTATGGTGGCATAGGCGCGCAGCGCCTCCCGCATCGGCGGCAGCAGGT
>DATBBS010000355.1:0-2657 GCA_036270895.1 Xanthobacteraceae bacterium | reverse complement strand
GGCGACAAGGTCAAGGTGAAGCTCCTGGGCTTCGACGATCGCGGCAAGGTCCGCCTGTCGATGAAGGTGGTCGACCAGACCACCGGCGAGGACCTGGAGAAGCGCAAGGGCGAGGACGGCGAGTCCCCGCGCGAGGCGGCCAGCGGGGCCGAATAAGCCCGGCCACGGACCCATCAACGAAAGAGCGGCCGAAAGGCCGCTCTTTTTTCATGCCGGATCGAGGCCGCGCTCGCTATTGCGGGATCGACGTCGCGTTGCGGCCCTATTGCGCCGCATCCTTCGTCGCAGAGCCGCCCTCGCCGTCCTGGCGCAAATCATCCGGCTGCGGCATCGCAATGACGTTGTAGCCCGAGTCGACGAAATGGATCTCGCCGGTGACGCCGGTCGAGAGGTCCGAGAGCAGATAGAGCCCGGCGCCGCCGAGTTCGTCGAGCGTCACGCCGCGCCGGAGCGGCGAGTGCTGCTGCTGGAATGCAAACATAAATCGCGCATCGTTGATGCCGGCGCCCGCGAGCGTGCGGATCGGGCCGGCCGAGATCGCGTTGACGCGGATGCCGCGCCCGCCGAAGTCGACCGCGAGATAGCGCACCGAGGCCTCGAGCGCCGCCTTGGCAACCCCCATCACGTTGTAGTTGGGCATCGCGCGCTCGCCGCCGTTATAGGTGAGCGTCACCATGGAGCCGCCCGCCGGCATCAGGGCGGCCGCGCGCTTGGCCGCCTCGGTGAATGCGAAGCAGGAGATCAGCATGGTGCGCTGGAAATTCTCCCGCGTGGTGTCGGCATAGCGGCCCTTCAATTCGTTCTTGTCCGAGAACGCGATGGCGTGGACGAGGAAATCGAGCGAGCCCCATTCCTTGCCGATGGCGGAGAATGCCGCGTCGACCGACTCAATGTTCTCCACGTCGCAGGGGAGCACCAGCGAGGCGCCGACCGAGCTCGCCAGCGGCTTGACCCGCTTGCCGAGCGCCTCGCCCTGATACGTGAAAGCGAGCTGCGCGCCCTGCGCCGCGAGCGCCTTGGCGATGCCCCAGGCGATCGAGTGGTCGTTCGCGACCCCCATGATCAGCCCGCGCTTGCCTTGCATCAAACCTTGCATGAATGCCACCACGTTCTGCCTTACGCCGCCCTACGCCTTGTCGATTCACGCATCCAGCCGCTTGAAGACCACCGACGCATTGGTGCCGCCGAAGCCGAAGGAGTTCGACAGCACGCAGCCGAGCGCGACATTGTCGCGCCGCTCGCGCACGATCGGCATGTCGGCGAAGGCCGGATCGAGGGTATGGATGTTGGCGCTCTCGCAGATGAAGCCGTTGTTCATCATCAGGAGCGAATAGATCGCCTCCTGGGCGCCGGCCGCGCCGAGCGAGTGGCCGGTGAGCGATTTGGTCGCCGAGATGGGCGGCGCCTTGCCGCCGAACACCTCGCGGATCGCCTCGATCTCCTTGAGGTCGCCGATCGGCGTCGAGGTGGCGTGCGGATTGATGTAGTCGATCGGGGCCTTCACGCCGGCGAGCGCCATCTTCATGCAGCGCACCGCGCCCTCGCCCGATGGCGCCACCATGTCCTCGCCGTCGGACGTCGCCCCGTAGCCGGCGACCTCGGCGTAGATTCTTGCGCCGCGCGCCTTGGCGTGCTCGAGCTCCTCGAGCACGAGCACGCCCGCGCCGCCCGCGATCACGAAGCCGTCGCGGTCCGCGTCATAGGCGCGCGACGCGCTCGCCGGCGTATCGTTGTATTTCGAGGACATCGCCCCCATGGCGTCGAACAGGACCGACAGGGTCCAGTCGAGCTCCTCGCAGCCGCCCGCGAAGATGATGTCCTGCTTGCCCAGCTGGATGATCTCGGAGGCATTGCCGATGCAGTGGTTCGAGGTCGCGCAGGCCGAGGAGATCGAATAGTTGACGCCCTTGATCTTGAACCAGGTGGCCAGCGTCGCCGAGGCGGTCGACGACATCGCCTTGGGCACCGCGAAGGGACCGACGCGCTTCGGTCCCTTGGAGCGGGCGGTGTCGGCGGCCTCGACCAGCGCGCGCGTCGAGGGACCGCCCGAGCCCATGATGATGCCGGTGCGCGGATTGACGATGTCGGACGGCTCCAGTCCGGAGTCGCGGATCGCCTGATCCATGGCGACGTGATTCCAGGCGGTGCCGCCGCCATGGAAGCGCATGGCGCGGCGATCGACGGCCTCGCTCGGATCGAGCGACGGCGCGCCGTGCACCTGGCTGCGGAAGCCCATCTCGGTGTATTTGTCCGCCCGGGTGATCCCGGATTTCGCTTCACGCAGACTCGCGAGCACTTCCTGCGTGGTGTTGCCGATGGAAGAGACGATGCCCATCCCGGTGACGACGACGCGCCTCATGCCTGCCTCTTCCGCATCATCATGGCGTTTCCGCTCGGACTGCGGTTCGCCGAAAATGCTCGAGCGTCCGCGGCCCTCACGCGCCGCCCGGCGCGATCGCGGCGCCCTGCCGGAATAATCCGACCTTGAGATCGAGCGCCTTGTAGATCACCGCGCCGTCCGCCGCGAGCCAGCCGTCGGCAATGCCGAGCACCAGCTTCGAGCGCATCACGCGCTTGATGTCGATGCCGTACACGACCTTCTTGACGGTAGGAAGAACCTGGCCGGAGAACTTCACTTCGCCCATGCCGAGCGCGCG
>DATBBS010000354.1:0-10443 GCA_036270895.1 Xanthobacteraceae bacterium | reverse complement strand
ATCAACCGCGACCAGGCGGCGCGCTTCGGCATCACGCCGCAGATGATCGACGACACGCTCAACGACGCCTTCGGGCAGCGCCAGGTCACGCAGTATTTCACCCAGCTCACCACCTATTTCCTGGTGCTCGAGATCCTGCCGGAGCTGCAGAGCCAGCTGTCCTCGCTCGACCGGCTCTATGTGAAGTCGCCGCTCACCGGGGCCGCGGTGCCGCTCTCCACCCTCGTCGAGGTCGACTCGAGCAAGGTCGGACCGTTGTCGGTCGCGCATCAGGGTCAGTTCCCGGCCGTGACGCTGTCGTTCAATCTGAGCCCCGGCATCGCGCTCGGCCAGGCGGTCGATGCGATCTCGCGGCTCGAGCGCGACATCAACAAGCCCGCCTCCATCATCGGCACCTTCCAAGGGAATGCGCAGGCCTTCCAGACCTCGCTGGCGAGCGAGCCGGCGCTGATCGCGGCCGCGCTGGTCGTCGTCTATATCATTCTCGGCGTGCTCTACGAGAGCTACATTCACCCGCTCACCATCCTGTCGACCCTGCCGTCGGCCGGCGTCGGCGCGCTCCTGGCGCTGCGCTTCGGCCACATGGATCTGTCGGTGATCGGGATCATAGGCATCATTCTCTTGATCGGTATCGTCAAGAAGAACGGCATCATGCTGGTCGATTTCGCGATCTCGGCGGAACGCGACCGCCATATGCCGCCGATCGCGGCGATCCGCGAGGCCTGCCTGCTGCGCTTCCGTCCGATCCTGATGACGACCGCGGCCGCGATGCTGGCGGGCATTCCGCTGGCGGTCGGAACCGGGACCGGATCGGAGATGCGCCAGCCGCTCGGCTACGCCATGGTGGGCGGGCTTGCGTTGAGCCAGCTGCTCACGCTCTACACCACGCCCGTCGTCTATCTGTATCTCGACCGCCTGCAGTCCTGGCTCACGGGCGGCCGGAAGGCGCACGACCGCCGCCACGAGGACGACAGCGTCCCGGCCATCGCGGCGGAGTAGGGAGAACCGTCATTGCGAGGCGTGCGACAGCACGCCGAAGCAATCTCGGCGTCGGGCCTGTGGCTGCGATTGCTTCGCTTCGCTCGCAATGACACAATTAATTCCCTCCTTCTCCATCCAGCCGGGACCCCATTCATGCAGATCAAGGCCAACGGCCTGAATATCGCCCATACGATCGACGGTCCGCCGGGCGCGCCGTGGATCGTCTTCTCCAACTCGCTCGCCACCACCGGCGCGATGTGGGACGAGCAGGCGGCGGCGCTGAAATCGAAATACCGCGTGCTCCGCTACGATCAGCGCGGGCACGGCGCCACCGACGCGCCGGGCGGGCGCTACGCCTTCGATACGCTGGTCGCCGACGCGGTGGCGCTGCTCGATGCGCTCAAAATCGAGCGCGCGCATTTCGCGGGCCTGTCGATGGGCGGCGCCACCGCGCTTGGCCTGGCCGAGCAGCATCCCGATCGCGTCGACCGGGTGATCGTCTGCGACTCGCCCTGCATGTCGACCCCGGCCTCGAGCCAGCAATGGGAAGAGCGCATCGTGGTGGCGCAACAGCAGGGCATGGAGGCCCTGGTCGCGCCGACCATCGGGCGCTGGTTTCCGCCCGAGACGGTGGCCAAGAACCCGCCGCACCTCGACAAGGTGCGGGCGATGATCCGCGCCACCCCGGTGAACGGCTTCATCGGCTGCTCGGCGGCGCTGGCCGACCATGATTACAATTCCAAGGTCGAAACCGTGACGCGGCCGGTGCTGTTCATGGTCGGCGAGAAGGATGGCACGGCGCCCGCCGCCATGAAGGCGATGCATGCGCGCCTCAAGGGCTCGCGCTATGTCGAGCTGCCCGGCGCCGGCCACATCTCGAACATGGACCGCCCGGCCGAATTCACGCGGGCCGTGGAGGAGTTTTTGGCGTAAATGACGCTTCGTAGGGTGGGTTGAGCGAAGCGAAACCCACCGGCGGCATTGCGGCTTGCGATTCCGTTGGTGGGTTACGCCGCTGCGCGGCTAACCCACCCTACGAGAACTTCTCCCTTGCCAACCGCGCCCCCGCACCGAGCGCCGCGAGCTTCGCCATCGCCACATCGCGCCGCATCGGCGCCATGCCGCAGTTGGTGCCCGCGACGATGCGCTCGGGGGCGACATATTTCGCGGCCTCCGCGATCACGGCCGCGACCTCCTCGGGCGTCTCCACGTCGTCGCTCGCAACATCGATCGCGCCGATCAGCACGTCCTTGCCGTCGAGCAGCTTCAGGAGGCTCATCGGCACGTGCGAGTTGCGGCATTCGAGCGAGACCTGGCCGATCCGGCTCTTGGCCAGCGCCGGAAAGATCTCCTCGTATTGCCGCCACTCGGAACCGAGCGTGGCCTTCCAGTCGATATTGGCCTTGATGCCGTAGCCGTAGCAGATGTGGACCGCCGTCGTGCAGGTGAGGCCCGCGCTCGCGCGATGGAGCGCCTCGATGCCCCAGTCCTTCACCTCCTTCATGTAGACGTTGAAGGCGGGCTCGTCGAACTGGATAACGTCGACGCCGTCGGCCTCAAGCGCGCGGGCCTCGGCATTCAGGAGATCGGCGAAACCGAAGGCCATCTTGATGCGGTCGCCGTAATGCGCGTCCGCCACGGTGTCGATGATCGTCATCGGGCCGGGCAGGGTGATCTTCAGCTTGCGCCCCGTATGGGCGCGGGCGTGGCGCGCCTCGGCGGCATGCACGCGGCCCCTGAGCTGGAGCGCGCCGGTGACGGTCGGCACCATCGCCTTGTAGCGGTCGTTGCGGATGCCCATCTCGACCTTGCGGTTGAAATCGATGCCGTCGACGAATTCGAGAAAGCCGTGGACGAAGTGCTGGCGCGCCTGCTCGCCGTCGCTGACGATGTCGATGCCGGCGTCTTCCTGCTCTTTGACGGCGAGCAGGGTGGCGTCGAGCTTGGCGGCCGCCAGCTCCGCGCCCGACAATTTCCACGGCGCCCACAGCTTGTTGGGCTCGGCGAGCCAGGACGGCTTGGGAAGGCTTCCGGCAACGGTGGTGGGGAACATCATGATGTCTGAACCTTTCGTCACACCCTCATGGCCGGGCATAGCCGTTCGAAGAACGGCGTCGCTTCGCTCGCCTATGTCCCGGCCATCCACGTCTTTGTTGTAACCCGCGATGAAGGCGTGGATGCCCGGGACAAGCCCGGGCATGACGAGTCAGCGTTCCGCACGCCAATCATAGATCCAATCATAGCGCGCCCGCAGGCCATCGCTACCACTGCGGCGCAGCACCAGATCGCGCACCGCCGACGCCGGCCAGCCAAGATGATAGACGGCGTCGTTGCGGCGCGCCGCGCGCCAGACGTTTGCGACGCGCGGGCGACGCGCCTGCTCGTAGCGCCGCATCGCGGCCGCCACGTCGCCCGGCGCCGCCCCGATGACATGCGCCAGCACGGCCGCGTCCTCGATCGCCATCGCGGCCCCCTGCGCCAGAAAGGGCAACATCGGGTGGGCGGCGTCGCCCAGCAGCGTCACCGGGCCGCGGCCCCATTGGGGCAGCGGCGCGAGGTCGTAGAGCGGCCATTTCAGCCATTGCGCCGGCAGCGCCAGCAGATCGCGCGCCTGCGGGTGCCAGGAGCGGCCGGAGAACCGGGCCATCACGTCGTCGGCGGTGGCGGCGGTGCTCCAGCCCTGGTTCGCGTCCTGGCGCGGCGGCGCGTCGGCGGCGATCGCCACGATATTGATCATCCGGCCGCCCTTCACCGGGTAATGAACCAGATGGCTGCCGCGGCCGAGCCAGAGGTGAATAGCGGGCGCCCGGAATTCAGCCGTCACCGCCTCGGCCGGCACCAGCGCCCGCCAGGCGGTGCGGCGCGCCGACCTCGGCCGTGCGGTCTCGCCGAGTTTGGCGCGCAGCCGCGACCACAGCCCGTCGGCCCCGACCAGCCCGGCGATGTCCTCGGCGCCATGGCCCAGCGCCGGCACCATCACGCCCTTGGGATGGATCGCGAAACCGTCGACCGGGGTGCCGAGCGCCAGCGTGATGTCGTGCCGCGCCTGCACCGCGTCGAGCAGCGCCGCCTGCAGGTCGCCGCGGTGGATCATCCAGTAGGGCGCGCCGTAGCGCTGCTCGGCCTCGACGCCGAGCCGCAGCCGCGCGATCTCACGGTTGCGCCGGGTCTTGATGATAACGGCCTCGGGAGCGACCACCGCCGGCGCGAGCCGCTCGCGCAAGCCGAGCCCGCACAGGACGCGCGTCGCGTTGGGGGAGAGCTGGATGCCGGCGCCGGTTTCCTCGAGCCTGTCGGCCTTGTCGAGGAGCGCGACCGCGAAGCTCTTTTGGGCCAGCGCCAGCGCCGCGGTCAATCCGCCGATTCCGGCCCCCGCGACGACGATCTTGCGCACCGCTCCGACCGGCTCAGGCCTCGGCCGGCTCGAAGGCGCATTCGGCCGGCCGCGCCGCGTGCGGGTCGAGCGCGGGGTCGTGACGGTAGAGGGTCGAGCAATAGGGGCAGATGATCTCGGCGTCTGCGCCCATGTCGAGAAATACATGCGGATGGTCGAGCGGCGGGCTCGCGCCGACGCACATGAACTCGCGCGCGCCGATCTCGATCACCTGAACGCCGGGATCATTGTGGAAATGGGGAACGATGGTTTCCGCCATGGCTGACCTTGATGTCACGGGATGGGAAAGCGCGCGGACCATAGCGGGGCAGGCCGGCGATTCCTAGGGGTTCCGCCATCAAGGCATGGGTTCTTACGGCGTCATTGCCCCTCCTCTTGCTGCGTCATGCCCGCGAAAGCGGGCATCCAGTAGTCCCGGGAGTCGGTGATGGGCAGGTAGGCGGCACGCGACCTTTTTCCGTTCAATGCCAGCGCTTGCGTGTACTGGATTGCCCGCTTGCGCGGGCAATGACGCGGAAGATTAGAGTGTTGGAACCCGAAGAAACGCATTTTGACGCAATCCCGTCTCAATCGGACCCAATATGAGATTCGGGGCACAATGGCGTGCGCCCATTCCGGATGGACCGTCGAAATGGCGCGCAAGCGCATCTTCTGGCCGCTTGCCGCCGCGCTCGCGCTGGCGGGCATCGCGTTGGCGCTGGTGCCCGACGGCTTCGACGCCGGCTGGCTCCTGGTCGCGCAGGACGATCCCGTCATGCTGGCCGACCGGGCGGTCGACAAGCGCTTCAGCGCCCCCGTGGCCGAGCAGGAGATCGACGCGGCGCTGAAGGCCGGCGACGTCGATCTCGCCAACAGCTTCGCCGACCTCGCGGGTGAGCGCGCGATCCCCTTGCCGCCCGACCTCGTGGAGCGGATCGCGGCCGCGAATTCGACTGCGGCGCGCGCCACGCGCAATGTCGGGCAATTCGCGCGCGGGCTGGTCACCGGCGAGCCCGACGACATGGTCGGGCTGGCGGGCACCGCGCTGGGCGACCTCTTCGTGTTCGGCGACGTGCGCGACGCCGTGCGCGAGGGCGCCCGCTTGGCCCGCGGCGAGCAGGCGGACGAATTGATCCTCGGGCTCGCCTGCGTCGGGCTCACCGTGACGGCGGCGACCTATGCGTCGCTCGGGGCCGGCGCGCCGGCCCGCGTCGGACTCTCGATGGTGAAGGCCGCGCGCCGCACCGAGCGGCTCGGCGCCGGCATGGCGTCGTGGGTCGGCCGCTCGATGCGCCAGGTGGTGGATGCGCCGGCGCTCGGCCGCACGCTCACGATGGCCTCGCTCACCCGGCCCGCGATTGCGGTGCGGGCGGCGCGCGACGCCGTCAAGCTGGAGAAGGCCGACGCCCTCTTCGTTGCGGCGCGCGACGTGGGGCGTCTGCAGGCCAAGGCCGGCACCCGGGCGGCCTTCGACGGCCTCAAGCTGGCCGAAGGCCCGCGCGACATGTCGCGGCTGGCGCGCCTCGCCGAAACAAAGGGCTCGAAGACGCGCGCGATCCTGAAGCTTGCCGGGCGTGCCGCCATCGCGCTCACTTTCGCGGCCTTCGACCTCGCGAGCTGGCTCTTCGCCGCCCTGTTCGCGCTGTTCGGCTTCTGCTCGGCCGTCAAGGGCACGACCGAACGCACGACGATGCGCTACGTTCGCTGGCGCAAGGAGCGCCGCCTGCGCCACGAGATGCGGGCGCTGATGGCGCTGCAGGCTCGCTGATTTTTGGCGGGCAGGGCGCGCCGCCACCAGATTGAAGTTCACAGATATTCTCGCTACAATTGTCGTCCTCATTCGGTCGAACATCCGTTCAGCACGGGAGGAGACAATGAGCATCACCACGCACCACCATTCCTATCGCAACATTCATCGCGCTGTTGCGGCGGCCGCGGCGGCCGCGGCGGGCGCTTTTGCGTTTCTGTGGGCGAGCATCCCTGCCCAGGCGGTGAGCAATTTCTGCCCGTTCGGCACCTGCGATATCGCGACGCCGGTCTACGTGAACGTCTATTGGGCGGCGAGCGCCAATGATTGGAATGCGGCCGTCGCGCCGGCCAATCCCGACTCGACCGTCGAGCGGATCGACGCGCTGACCAATGCGCTGTTCCACACCCCGTATTTCTCGGCGCTGGCGCAATACAGCGTCATATCGGCATCCGTGCTGCCCAGCCTGTTCGCAGGCGGCTGCGGGCCGGCGCCCGGCACGATCGACGACGCCTTCAATCAGGTGGGCGCGCTCGCGAGCTGCGTGGTGGCCGCCAATCCCGGCCTCAACACCGATATCACGATCCTCAACGTGTTCCTTCCGCCCGCGACGGCGCCGTCTTCGCCGACCGCGGATTTCTGCCAGAAGCACAACGGGCAGCACGACAAATACGGATCGCCCGTCGCCGTCACGGTCACCCCCACCCATCCGGCCTGCAACGGCAACGTCACGGCGGTCTTCCAGACCGTGACGCACGAGATGACCGAAGCCACGACCGATCCCAATCCCAAGTCGCCGACGGGATGGAAGACCTGCTGCAACCCCGTCGAGGAAGTCGCGGATCAATGCGAGAGCTCGCCCTCGCGTTTCGTCAACTTCATGTTCGGCCGGGTCTCGACCTATTTTTCCGATTCCGCCAATAACTGCACGCCCGGTTTCGCGATGACGACCCCCAAGATTGTCACCGCGAATGTCTGCGGTATCGGCAGTCGGATGCGCATGACGTTGACGGGTGCGTTCGGGGCTCCGCCATGGGATCTGACGACGATTCCCGCCTCCTATCCGGCGCCCGCGAGCAGCCGCACGCTCTATCTCAATGCCAAGATCACCGGCGCCAACACCTGGTCGGTCGGCAATTTCGCGGGCTTTCCGGCGGACGGCGTCGGCTTCGGCAAGATCACCTGGACCCTCAATGGTGGCACGTCCGACACCATCGTGATCGAGGGATTCGACCAGCATTATGGGATTGGCGCTCCCAACGGTTCGGTTTCCATTGTGTCTCCCGGCGACACGATCACTTTCACGCTTTTCTCGCCGAACACCGGACAGTCGACCAGTCTCGCCGTCCCGGTACCGGCAGTCGGCACCGCGAGTGTCTCGGGGCTGAAAGCCGTGCCAACCTATTTCTGGCTGTCGCAATCCTGGCTTTCATACGGCGAGCCGCTGAAGGTGCAGGGCGCGCTCAAGACCGCCGCCGGCTGTGCGGTGGAGGGAGCGACGGTCACGATCTCGTCGAACGATCCTTCACCCGACGTGGTGCAGGCCGCCACCTTGAGCGATGGCTCGTTCAGCGCGGATTATAAGTTCGCCGGGCACGCCGGAAATCACACCCTCAAGACCACCACCCCGGTCGCCGCTAGCGCGCCGGTCACGATCCATCCCAACGCGGATTACCTGAGCGCCACGATGGGTGCGGTTGCCGGCCATCAGCCTGTCACTCTCAGTGGCCATGGGATCGACTTCAGCGACGGCGGCTATGCGGCGGGCGCCACCACCGTCATCTTCCGCAGCGGGTCTTTTCATGCCAATGCGACGGCAGTTGCGGTGCCGGATGCGAGCACCGTGACCTTCTCGACGCCGCCGTCACCGCTGCCCGGGTCGGGCGCCGGCAAGGTCGACGTCGTCGCTTCCATCGGGGGTGCCGAAAGCACGGTGTTGAAATATACCTACCTCATTCCCGACCAGCCCATACTGACGGCGCTGGCGCCGAATTGTCCGTGGGACTCGAACAAGCTGCAGGTCGACGCCTATAAGGCCGACGGCAGTGATGCGGCCGAGCAGGTGGGTCTGACGGGGAATTACGCGGCCTTTGTGGTGGGGAACAATGCGGTCGCCAGCACGACCGTCACATCGGGCAGTTCGATCGCGCTCAAGGGGCCCGGCCCGCTGAACGTCACCGCGACGCCGGCGTCAAATCCAGCGCTTGCCGTGAAGCTGACGGTCGCCTTCCAGCCGGCGAGCAGCGCCTGCCTGCCGCCGCAAATCATCGCCTACCAGTTTCAGCCCGTGCTGGGTCCCGGCCCGGTCGAAAGCGTGGCGGTGAATCCGGTCTACGGGCTGGACGGCAAATCCGTCGTGTGGACCATGCCGACCAATTCGGCGCAGTCGCTGAGCTACGTCATGTTGACGGGCGCCGACCGCGCGGCGGTGGCAGCAGCGGCCGCCGTCGACGTCAGCGTGGTGGGATCGCGCGCGCTGGCGGGCGCCGTCAAAGAGAAGGCCAGCGCCTACGCGCATGAGGGCCATAAGGCGGGGCACGTCCGCTTCCTCGGGCCGAGCTTCGCGCTGCAGTTTGCCGCCCCGGCGCATGATGCGCTGGTGCGATCGCCTGCCATCCTGTCGTTCGGCATTCCGGACGAGACCGACACTTCGGCCCACGCCGTCATGCTTCTCGCGCCGGGCGCCGACTCCTGGATCGAGGTTCCGTCATTCGTGGATCGCCTCGACCGCAGCGTCGCGTTGCGGGCCAAGGTCACGGCGCGCGGGATCTACGCCCTGGCGCAACTGGAGGAATAGCAGGCGGCGACCCCGCGACGGCGGCCCCCGTCACCGCGTCTCCTTGATCATCTCCGCCGCCATGCTCACCACCTCGGGCGGGGCGGCAGTGATCTCGCCGAACAGCGCCTGCACCTGCGCGCCCGAGGCTGGCCGCACCTCGAGCGCCAGTTGGGCGGCCTCGGCCAGAAAATCCGGGTCGCGCATGGTTTCGTCGAAGGCGCGGCGCAGCGCCGCGACGCGCTCGGGCGGCACCCCGGGCGGCGCCGCGAAAGGCCGCGCGATGTTCTGGCGCGACACGATCAGCTTGAGGGCGGCGAGTTTTTGCGGGTCGTCGACCAGGTCGGTCACCAGCGGCACGTCGGGCAGGTCCTCGTGCCTGGCCAGCGCGATCTGCAGCGTGACCGCGATCTGGCCGGTAGCGTAGAGCGCCTTGTCACGGCTGATCAGGCTCGTCCACGACCAGCCGCAACGGCCGTCGATCTCCCGGCGCTCCATCGCCAGCACCATCTCGGCGCCGCCCTGATAGCCGGCGACGAGCTTCATGGGGAGGTGAAAGAGATTGCGCAGCACGATCGGAAAAACGTCGCTGTCCGCGCCCGACCCGGAGGCGCCGATCTTGAAGGGTTTTGTGCGCATGTCGGCCCAGCTCGCGATCCCGCTGGTGCGCATCAGGCCGCAGACCCCGACCTCGTTCGAGATGCTGCCGATCCAGTTGAGGCGGGCGGCGTCGAACTGCGTGCCTTCGGTGTGGCCGAGCAACGGCTCGAACACGATCCCGCGCGCGAAGGTGGCGAGCGCCGTGCCGTCGCGCGGCGCCGCGTTATAGAGATAGTTGACCACCTTGAGGCTGCCGGCGCCCGGCATGTTCTGGGCCACGACCGTGGGCTGGCCCGGGATATGGCGGCCGAGATGCCGGGCGAGGGTGCGTGCATAGAGGTCGTAGCCGCCGCCGGGTCCGAAGCCGATCAGCACCCGCACGGTTTTGCCGGCGTAGAAATCCGCCACCGGATCGGCGGCCGCTGTCGCCGCGAAACCGGCCGCCCACAGGATGGCGCCCGCGAGCCGCGCGGCCAGCCGGCGGCGAAAGGCGCCGCGCGACCGCATGCCTACTCGGCCGCGATGTGGGCTTGGCCTTGGACGTCCATGTTGACGAGCTGGAGCGGCGAGGCCGTCTCTTCCAGCATGCCCCAGCCGCGCACCCAGTCGTAGGTGCGCTGCAGCTCGTCGTCGGGGATCGGCGCTGGATCGCACACAACGAGGCGCGCCTCGCGCAGGTCGTCGACCGTGAGCGTCCCGATCTCGGGATCGCGCGCCTTGTGGTAGTCGATGAAATAGGCGAGGTAGCGGCGCTTGTCGGCGTTGATCCGGCGCACCGCCTCGCGCACCGCGCGGTTGAAGGCCGCGTAGGTCTCGGCGTCGACTTTGTCGGAGGCGACCTCGGTGCCGTGATAGAAGGCCGAGCAGATCACCCGGCAGCCTTTCTTCTCGGCCAGCGACACATAGGGCTCGGTCAGGGTCGTCGCCTCGACCTCGCCGCGCATCATGAGATTGAAGCGGTTGCGC
>DATBBS010000353.1:0-6452 GCA_036270895.1 Xanthobacteraceae bacterium | reverse complement strand
CCGCGATCGTCGCCAGATAGCCGTTGAGCGCGTTCGGGCTGATCGGCTTGGTGACGAATCCGCTCATCCCGGCCGCCTGCGCG
Organism: Xanthobacteraceae bacterium; assembly: GCA_036270895.1. Lineage (GTDB taxonomy): Bacteria > Pseudomonadota > Alphaproteobacteria > Rhizobiales > Xanthobacteraceae > JAVDCA01. The sequence goes on along the minus strand of DATBBS010000353.1, from coordinate 6,369 downwards.
CGCGCCTCTTCGTCGCCGCTGCTGCGGCCGGAGACGCCGATCACCGGGATGCGGGCGGCGGCGCCGCCGAGCGCGCGGATGCGGCGGGTCGCCTCGATCCCGTCGATGTCGGGCAAGCGGACATCCATCAGCACCGCGTCATAGCCGCCGCGCGCCACGGCGCCGATCGCGGCCTCGCCGGTGCCGACGAAGTCGACGCCGTGACCGAGCTCGGTGAGGATCGTCTTCAGAATGACGCGGCCGTAAGGATTGTCCTCGACGCCGAGGATCCGCAGGCCGCGGGCGGGCGCGGCGGGACGCGCGGTCGGAGCCGCGCGCCGGCGGTCGGTCGCGCCCGCCGCCTCCGCGTCCGCCGCGACGACGACCGAGAAGACGAAGGTGCTGCCGTGGCCCGAACGGCTCCTGATCTTGAGGCTTCCGCCCATGGCTTCGGCCAGCCGCTTGACCAGCACGAGCCCGAGCCCGGCGCCCCCATAGGTCTGCGCGATGCTTTCGTTCGCCTGCGCGAAGGGACGAAACAGCCGCTTGATCTCGGCCGCCGTCATGCCGATGCCGCTGTCGACGATCTCGAAGGTGAGGCGCACGCGTTTCTTCGGCGCGCGCGCCGCCGACATCCGCAGCACGATGTCGCCGCGCTCGGTGAACTTGACCGCATTGTCGATCAGGTTCTCGATCGCGGCGCGCAGCCGCACCGGATCTCCGATCACCTGGCCCGGAAACGCTGCCGCGATCGCGGTCTTGCAACCGAGCCCCTTGGCCTGCGCACGCGCCGCACATGAGGCCGCCACCGCCTGCGCGAGCGCGCGCGCATCGAAGCGCTCGCGCCGCACCGCGAGGCCTTTCGCGCCGGCCTTTGCGGCGTCGACCACCAGCGTGGTCAGGGCGACGATGTGATCGGCCGCGTCCTTGAGTGCCGCGACCCAGCGCCGCTCGCGTTCGCCCAGATCGGAGGTCGCCAGCAATTCGGCGATCGCGATGATGCCGGTGAGCGGGGTGCGGATATCGTGCGCAAAGCCCGCGAGCGCGCGCTCGATCGCGCGCGTCGACGCGCGGCGCCGCGCCGTCGGCCGGCGTACCGCCCGTTTCCGCGTGTCGCTCCGCTTGGCCATGTGTCCCTTGCCCGCCACAATGTGACACGAACGGCGCAGTGGAACCAGAGAATGGCCGGGTTTGAGCGGCTCACGAAACCTCGCAGGAGATGGAGGTAACATATTGACTTTTCTGGTACTTTACCCGGCCACCTTTTTTAAACCAAAACAATAATCGACTGAAATAAGGCCCACACCATGCTACCCGCAGCCCACCATGCGCCGGACGTCGTGCGGCGTCGCGCCTTGCTCGCGCAACGCGCGCAGCGCGGTCGACCGGCTCGATTTCGCCAGCTTGCGCCCATCGTCATCGAGCACGAGGCGGTGGTGCCGATATGTCGGCGCTGGAAGATCGAGCAGGATCTGCAACAGCCGATGGACGCCGGTCGCCGCAAAAAGATCCTGGCCGCGCACGATGTCGGTGACGCCCTGCGCGGCGTCGTCGATCACCACCGACAGATGATAGCTGGTCGGCGTCTCCTTGCGGCCGAGCACCACGTCGCCCCAGACCGAAGGATCGGCCGCGATCGTTTCGATCCGGCCGTCGCCTTGCGTCTCGCGCCAGGCCGGCGCGGCGCGGGCGGAGGCCGCCGCGAGCGCCGCCTTCATGTCGAGCCGCCACGCGACGGGCTCCCCTGCCCGCATGCGGCGCTCGCGGTCGGCCGCGGGCAGCGCCTGCGCGCTGCCCGGATAGAGAGGCGCCCCGTCCGGATCGCGCGGCCAGGGGCCTGCGGCGTCGCGCTCGCGCACCAGGCGCGCGATCTCGGCCCGACTCTCGAAGCTCGCATAGACGAGCCCGTCGCGCCGCAGGCGCCCGATCGCCGCCCGATAGGCGTCGAAATGCTCCGATTGCCGCCGCACCGGTTCTTCCCAGGCGAGCCCGAGCCAGGCCAGATCCTCGTAGATCGCGGTCTCGTACTCGCTCCGGCAGCGCGTCGCATCGATGTCCTCGATGCGCAGCAGAAAGCGCACGCCGGTCTGGCGCGCGAGATCGAAATTGAGCAGCGCCGAATAGGCGTGGCCGAGATGGAGATGGCCATTCGGGCTCGGCGCGAAGCGAAATGTGCGAGAGGTGGATGTCATGCGCGATCCGGCAAGATGCCTTTCTTTACACCATGCGGGCGTTGAAATACCCCTACGGCACGCGCGCCGCACGAGGGCTCAGGCGTCATGATCCATCGTCTCGAAACCCAGGCGGATGTCGATGCGGGCGTGCGGGCGCTGATTAAGCAGGACCCACGGCTCGAGAAGGTGGCCGCGGTCGCGGGCGGCACGCTGTTGCGCCGCCGCGCCGGCGGCTTTGCGGGCCTCGCCTCGATCATCGTGGCGCAGCAGCTGTCCGTCGCCAGCGCGGCCGCGATCTGGAGCCGGCTGTCGGCCGCCTTCGATCCGCTGCACCCCGACAAGATCCGGCGCGCGCGCACCACCACGCTGGCGCGCGTCGGTCTGTCGGGAGCGAAAATCCGCACCTTCAAGGCGATCACCGCCGCGATCCACCGCGAGGGGCTCGACCTCGACGCGCTCGCCGACATGCCGGCCGACGAGGCGCATCGGGCGCTGACCGCGCTTCACGGCATCGGGCCGTGGACCGCCGACATCTATCTGCTGTTCTGCCTCGGCCACCCGGACGCCTGGCCGGCCGGCGACCTCGCGGTGCAGGAGGCGATGCGCCTTGCCTTCGGCCTGAAGACGCGGCCCAGCGCGCGCGACATGGGACCGCTCGCCGAACCGTGGCGGCCGCTGCGCGGGGTGGCGGCCTGCCTGCTGTGGTCCTATTATCGCGCCGTCAAGAAGCGCGACGGCGCGCCGATTCCCGCATCGCCCATTCCTGCATCGCGGTCTCCCGCGCACCGGCAACATCCCGAAACTGGAGAAACCTGATGGCGGCAGAGCTCGATGGTCCACGGCTCGAGCCGCGCAGCGGCGCCGCCAAGAAGCTCGTCGTCTTTCTCCACGGCTACGGCGCGGACGGCAAGGACCTGATCGAGATCGGCCGGGCGTGGCAGCAATTTCTTCCCGACGCCGCCTTCGTGTCGCCGCATGCGCCCGAGCCCTGCGCCGGCGCCCCGATGGGGCGGCAGTGGTTTCCCCTCACCTTCCGCGATCCGGACGAGCGCTGGACCGGCGTCAACGCCGCCGCCCCCGCGCTCAACCGCTTCCTCGACGCCGAGCTCGCCCGCCGCAAGCTTCCCGCCTCAGCGCTGGCGCTGGTCGGCTTCAGCCAGGGCACCATGATGGCGCTGCATGCGGGGCTGCGGCGCCCGACGGCGCCCGCCGCGATCGTGGGTTATTCGGGCCTGTTCGTGCTGCCCAGCAATGCGGAGCCCGCCGCGGTCGCGGGCGAGATCAAGTCGCGCCCGCCAGTGCTGCTCGTTCACGGCGACCAGGACGACCTGATCCCGGTGGAGGCGCTTTTCCACGCCACCCAGGCGCTGGCCGCGCTCGAGGTGCCGACCGAATGGCACATCTCGGGCGGCATCGGCCACGGCATCGACCAGGAAGGGCTGCGCCACGGCGGCGAATTCCTCGCTCGCCGCCGCTTCTAGGCCGCCTTCCCACGGCGGCCGCATGGCTCCCCGGCCTTCACAATAACGTCACGCCTGCCTATAAACTACCGACTCGACGAGCCTGACGGCCTTGTGAGGGAACAAGGAGCTTCGGTTTGAACGCGATGTCGCCGAATGGATTTCCGGCCCTGGTGCTCAACGCGGACTTCCGCCCGCTGAGCTACTATCCGCTGTCGCTGTGGTGCTGGCAGGACGCGATCAAGGCGGTGTTCCTCGAGCGCGTCAATATCGTGGCGCTGTACGAGAAGGCGGTGCACAGCCCGAGCTTCGAGATGAAGCTGCCGAGCGTGGTGTCGCTCAAGACCTTCGTGAAGCCCTCGACCCATCCGGCCTTCACCCGGTTCAACGTCTTCCTGCGCGACAAGTTCGTCTGCCAGTATTGCGGGGCGGAGGACGACCTGACCTTCGACCACCTGATGCCGCGCTCGCGCGGCGGCCAGACCACCTGGGGCAACGTCGTGGCGGCCTGCTCGGGCTGCAACCTGCGCAAGGGCAACATGACGATGGCGGAGGCGCATATGTGGCCCTCGCAGATGCCGTTCCAGCCGACGGTGCATCACCTGCACCGCAACGGCCGGCTGTTTCCGCCCAACTACCTGCACGACAGCTGGCTCGACTATCTCTATTGGGATACCGAACTGGATCCGTGAGCGGCCGGCCGCCATCATTTCCTCGTCATTCGATGGCGTGACTCCACCAAGTCACCGCGAAGTCACCGCCAAGTCACCAACAATCCCGGAGCCACGCCCCATGAGCAGCGACACCGTCGTCTTTTTTCATGCGCCCAACACCCGCTCGTCGGGCGCCCGCATCCTGCTCGAGGAGCTCGCGGCGCCGCACGAGCTGCGCGTCGTCAACATGAAGGCCGGCGAGCAGCGCAAGCCCGCCTTCCTGGCGGTCAATCCGATGGGCAAGGTGCCGGCGATCCTGCATCGCGGCGAGCTCGTCACCGAGCAGGCGGCCATTTTCATCTATCTGGCGGATCTCTTTCCGAAGGCCGGCCTCGCGCCCGCCACGAATGACCGGCTGCGCGGCCCCTATCTGCGCTGGCTGGTCTATTACGGCTCGAGCTTCGAGCCGGCTGTGGTCGATCGCGCGCTGAAGCGCGACGCGCCGCCGCCCGCCATGTCGCCCTATGGCGATTACGACACGATGCTCAAGACGCTGACCGATCAGCTCGCCAAGGGGCCGTATCTGTTGGGCGAGCGCATGACGGCGGCCGACGTGCTGTGGGGCACGGCGCTCGCCTGGACGACGGCCTTCAAGATCGTGCCGGAATTGCCGGTGATCATGGATTACGTCAAGCGGGTGGGCGCGCGCCCCGCGGTCGCCAAGGTGAAGGCGGACGACGCCAGGCTTTCGGCCGAGCACGAAGCGGCCGCGAAGGCGGCCGCGGCGTAGCCCTGTAGCGGGGGAAGCCGTCGCTCCGATTTCGTCATGGCCGGGCTTGTCCCGGCCATCCACGTCTTTCGTGCGGCTCAAGACGTGGATGCCCGCGACGAGCGCTGGCATGACGGAGGATGGCGCTCCCCTTACGACGCGCGGTTCAGAAAAATCGGCAACCCGCGCTTGTCGGAATAGATGGGACGGTAGCGCTCGACATTGTAGGTGGTGGCGACGTCGAGCTTGCGCGGCCCGAGCTTGGGATCGGGAATCGGCACCAGGTCGTAACGGCCTTCCACCAGCGCCGACATCAGGCCGCTCTTGCCCGCCAGGATGGCGTCATAGGCCATGTTGCCGAAGGTCAGCGCCACGAGCTTGTCGATGAAATCCGGATCGCCCGAGCGCAGGTCGTAGGTGAGGTCGGAGGCGATCGTCTCCTCGCCGGTGCGCTGCTTGATCTCGTCGGCGAGCGATTCCGCGACGCTCGCCTTCTTGCGGTGGCCGTAGGCATCGGCCTCGCCGTATTCGCTCGGCGCGTAGCCCTCCCAGCCGGCGCCCTCGCTGAGCACGACGAGCGCATAGTTGCTCGGGTTGTGGCGCTTGTCCTCGACCAGCAGCCGGATGAGCTTGTCGAGATCGACCTTGTACTCGGGGATGACGCAGCGGATCGAGCTCGCATAGGCGGTGTAGAGCGACGTGAAGCCGGCGTCGCGCCCAAAGACGCGGAAAATGCCGATCCGCTCGTGCGACCCCACGGTGGTGCGCTGGCGCTGGATGGCGTCGCTCGCGCGGGTGATCGCGGTGGAGAAGCCGATGCAGTATTCGGTGTTGCGGACGTCGTTGTCCATCGTCTTAGGGATCGCGATGATCTTGACCCCGAGGCGGTCGAGCCTGGCGGCGTAGCTCAGCGTGTCGTCGCCCCCGATGGCGATCAGGTTCTCGATGCCGAGCGCCGAGAGGTTCGCCAGCACCTGCTGGGAGACGTCCCAGGTCTTGGTGGCGCTGCCGCCCTTGGTGGTCAGCGATGTCGGAAATTCCATGCCGGCGAGGTGCTCGGGCAGCTTCTGCATCTTGGCGGGGTTGGTGCGGCTCGAATGCAGCATGGTGCCGCCGTAGCGGTCGATGGTGCGGGTGTTCTCGCGGTTGAGCGGGATGACGTAGTGGGAGCGGCTGGCCGGGTCCTTGAGGTCGAGATGCGTGAGCGCCTCCCAGCCGCGCCGCAACCCGATGACCTCGATGTCGTTCTCGCTGCTGCGGTAGGTGACGCTCTTGATGACCGCGTTGAGGCCCGGAACGTCGCCGCCGCCGGTGAGAATGCCGATGCGTCTTTT
>DATBBS010000352.1:0-1597 GCA_036270895.1 Xanthobacteraceae bacterium | reverse complement strand
CAAGGTCGTTGTCGAGTCGCTCGTCTCCGAGCGGACGAGCAATCTCGTCGAAGAAGGCATCGACCTCGCCATTCGCAATGACGCCCTTGCGGACTCTAGCCTTATCGCGCGCAAGATCGGCGAGTCCGCTGTCATCGCTGTCGCATCCGCAGACTATCTGGAACGTAAGGGAGAGCCCACGCGCCTCAGCGATCTCGACGGCCATGACGGCGTGATTTTTGTCTCACAAGACGGCCCGCGGCCCTGGACCTTCGCCACCCGCGCCGGACTGATATCCTATCAGGTTGCGGCGTCCTTCCGCAGCAATGATGGCGAACAGCTTCGCGCCGCGGTCCTTGCCAGCCTCGGCATTACCCAGGCGCCTTACTGGCTTTTTGCGGCCGACATACGCGCCGGAACCGTGCGGCGAATCCTGCGCGATCATGAGCCAAGCAAACTTCCGATTAGCGCCGTGCGACCCGCGTCCCGCCGTCAGCCCAGCAAAGTCGCCGTGTTTGTTGACTTTCTGGCCGAGCTGCTCGTCGACGAGGAAGCCTGATCTATTCCCACTCGGGATCGATACTATTCGAACTCACCAGCTAATACATCTTCGAAGGAATTGATACCTTTCGCCTCACTGACGTGTGGTCCCGAGGAGAGACCCTTCAGTCGGGCTCCCGGCCGGGGTGACCACGGAGCCGCACCGTTTCTCCCCAAATTCGATGGAGCCAGCCATGCCCAGCGATATAACCAACGATCTGCCGCCAGCGGTCGCTCGGCACCTCACCGCCTGCAACGACCACGATATCGATGCCTGGATGGCGACTTTCGCCCCGGATGCCTTGGTCAACGACGTCCAGCGCGAATTCGACGGAGCCGAGGCGATCCGCGCTTTCGCGGCGAAGGAGATCTTCGGCGACAGCGTCACCTTCACGCCCCTGCTGGCCCTCGATCGCCACGGCGACGTCACCGTCCATGCGCGAACCGAGGGGACCTACGACAAGACCGGCCTGCCCGACCCGCTGGTCCTGAGCCTCTACTTCAGCCTCCGGGACGATCGGATCACCCAGTTGATCATCATCCACAACAAGGCAAGGGCCTGAGCATGACCGCGCCCTACCCCTTCCCCACGCCCGCGGACGAGTTCGCGGACAAGCGCGTGCTGGTGACCGGCGGCACGCGCGGCATCGGCGCGGCGGTCGTCCGCCGCTTCCAGCTCGCCGGCGCCCGCGTCGCCGCGACCGCGCGGTCGGCGCCGGCCGACCCCGTGGACGGCGCCGTGTTCATTGCGGCCGACATTGGAACCGCCGCAGGCGCCGACGCCATCGTCAGCCGACTGACAGCCGACTGGGGCGGGCTCGACATCCTGGTGAACAACGCCGGCGCCGCCGAGACCAAACCCGGCGGGTTCGCGGGCCTCTCCGACGCCGACTGGCAAGTGATCCTGGATCTCAACCTGATGGGCGCGGTGCGGCTGGACCGCGCCTTCGTCCCCCGCATGATCGAACGGGAATCGGGCGTGGTGATCCACATCGGATCGGTCGCGGCGCGCCTGCCGTTCGCCAACAGCACGCTTGCCTACGCCGCAGCCAAGGCGGCGCTCACCACCTACAGCAAA
>DATBBS010000351.1:0-3852 GCA_036270895.1 Xanthobacteraceae bacterium | reverse complement strand
CATCTGGCCGCCGGACAGCGTTCCGATCGGCCGCGACTCGAAGCCGGTGAGGCCGACCGCCTCGATCGCGTGATGAATCCGGTCGCGCTCCTTGGCGCCGACGCCGCCGAACAGGCCGGTCCGCCGCCACAACCCCATCGCGACCAGGTCGTAGACATTGATCGGGAACGAGCGGTCGAGCTCGGCCGCCTGCGGCAAATAGGCAATGTCGCGCGTCTTCAGCCCGCACAGGTCGATCCTGCCGGCAAGGGGCGGCAGGACTCCGACGATGCCCTTGAAGAGCGTCGACTTGCCGGCGCCGTTCGGGCCGACCACCGCCATCAAGGCGCCGCGCGGTACCTCGCCATCGAGGTGATGCACGGCCGGATGGCGATCGTAGCCGAGGGTCAGATCGCGGAATTGCACCTGCGCCGTCATGGCGTCGCTCATGCCATCGCCCACAACACTGCGCCCCACAGGAGCGCGATCACCACCGCGGCGGCGGCGAGGCGTTCGACCGCAGACAGCCGCAACAGCGACGGCGAGATCGCCGCCGCCGGATGCGCGCGTCCAGGGTGATGATGGTGGTGCTGCTCGTGCGTCATGAACCGGTGGCTCGCCGAAACCGCGATCATAAGTGTTATAATATTACATTAGCGGCATGTCCATGCCGCCGCCGCCTTTGGGCCGGCTCCCGGCGGCGATCATGGCAGCAGGGTTACGACGGGCGCGGGCCTGCCTTCAGCCGCGCCAGGTCGAAGCCGTCCACTTCGCGGAGCAATTCCACGAAGCTCTCGGCCCCATGCGCGAGCGCGGCCTCGCCCTTCTGGGCCGTCGCCTGGCTGGCATCGCCGACCGCGCCGGAGGCGTGGAGGTCCTGCGTCATCCAGCCGAAGCCGGCGGGGCGGAAGGCCCCGAGCCATTTGAATTCGCGTTCCATCTCGACCGTGACCGGCACGGCCGGCTCCGCCTTGTCCATGCGCACGGTTTCGCCCTTGTGGGCCAGGATCAGCGAGGTCTCGATGTCGCCGCCATGGATGCCATGCCGGCGCTCGTCGGCGCCGAACGCGCCGTCCGGATAGCCGAAGCGATGCCAGCCCACGGTCACGGCCAGCATGCCGAGGCGCATCCGCAGATCGCGCGCGACGATCTCCATGGCGGCCACGTTGCCGCCGTGGCTGGTGACCAGCACGAGCTTCTTGACGCCGGCACGCGCCACGCTTTCGCCGATCTCGGTCCAGGCGCGGATCACGGTCGCGGCCGACAATGTCAGCGTGCCGGGGAATGCCCGATGCTCGTCGGACTGGCCGATCTTCTGGACCGGCAGGAAGCTAACCGGCAAATCCGCCGGGACGAGCGCCCGCACGCGCCCCAGATAGGCTTCGGCGATGAAGCTGTCGACGCCGAGCGGCAGATGCGGACCGTGCTGTTCGGTCGCGGCGAGCGGCAGGACCGCGATCCAGCGGGCCGTGTCGGACACGGTAAAGTCCTGCCACGTCATCTCGGCCCATTCACGTTTCGGCAACATCGCCATGCAACCTCGTCAAGCGGCCCCTGCTTCCCTATTCTGGTACGCCTATCAGGAGAATGAATCGATGCCGATCGCAAGCGCTTTGGCGTTCGTCATGGCTGTCATGACCTGCGCCCTCGCCGGCACCGCAAGGGCGCAGTCGCTCGACAAGGTCTTGTTCGGCACCAACTGGGTGGCGGAGGCGGAGCACGGCGGGTTCTACCAGGCGCTGGCCGACGGCACCTACCGGGAATACGGGCTCGACGTGACCATCGTGCCGGGCGGCCCGCTGATCAACAACCGGATCCTACTTCCCGTCGGCAGGCTCGACTTCTTCATGAGCGCGAACACGCTGCAGTCCTTCGACGCGGTCGAGCAGAACGTGCCGACCGTGGCGGTCGCAGCGATGTTCCAGAAGGACCCGCAGGTTCTCATCGCTCATCCGGACGCGGGCGTCGACAAGTTCGAGGACCTCAAGGCTCTCACCCTGTTCGTGTCCAAGGAAGGCGTCGCGACCTATTTCCAGTGGCTCAAGACCGACTACAAATTCAGGGAATCCCAGGTCAGGCCCTACACCTTCAATGCGCAACCCTTCCTCGCCGACAAGCAGAGCGCGATGCAGGGCTATGTGACGTCGGAGCCCTACGCGATCGAGCAGCAGGGCCACTTCAAGCCGAAAATATTCCTGCTGGCCGAGCAGGGCTTCGACAGCTATTCGACCCTGATCGAGACGCGGCGCGACCTCGTCGAGAACAAGCCTGAGCTGGTGGAGCGTTTCGTCGACGCCTCGATCATCGGCTGGTACCACTATCTCTACGGCGACAATTCGTCCGGTAATGCGCTCATCAGGAAGCAGAACCCGGAAATGACCGACGAGCTGCTCGCCTATTCGATCGCCAAGATGAAGGAATACGGCATCGTCGATTCGGGCGACGCGACCACGCTCGGCATCGGTGCGATGACCGACGCCCGCATGGCGAGTTTCTTCGACAAGATGGTGCGCGCCGGGGTCGTCAAGCCCAACGTCGATTTCCGCAAGGCCTATTCGCTCCGCTTCGTGAACAAGATGGTCGGGTTGGAGCTGCGGCCGAAGAATTGAGCCCGGCGCACGCCTCAGTGCGTGGTCGGAGGCTCTTCCGGCGGCGCGATGAGCGCCTCCGAGAAGGGAAACTCCAATACGATGTCGCCGCGCTCGTCCGTCACCTCGAGCACGGCGCGCATCAGGTTCATCTGCTCGCCCTGATCCCGCAGGATCTCGCGGATCATCGCCCGGGCCATCTCCCAGGCATGATCGGCATCGCGCAATTCGACACCCTCCGGGTCGGGCACCCGGTCGTCGCCGATGAGAGTGTTGAAGAAGTAACGGGGCATGAACGATCCTGTGCGTCCAGGCTGCTACGGGTCTTGGCGAAAGTAAGGCTCCACCTTGCCCTTCAGCCGGATGGTCATCGGATTGCCATTGCGATCCTTGGCGTTGCCGGCGGGCACGCGAATCCATCCCTCGCTGACGCAGTATTCCTCGACGTTGTTTTTCTCGATGCCGTTGAAACGTATGCCGACCCCTCGCGCGAGCAGCGCGGCGTCATGGAAGGGGCTTTTCGGGTCGGACGAAAGCCGGTCGGGTGGGTCTTCATTCATCGGGTGACCGCGAGACAAGAACGGGTGGAATTCAGAGCCCGCAGATAGCTCTCTCGCGCCGCAGACGCCAATTCGCCGGAAATCATGCTGGAATCGGTACCCTCTCTGGTTCGGGCGGCGCGAGGACAGGTATATTCCGGTTTGCCTGTCGCGGCGAATCGAAAGATCACATGGTGCCACCGCCTTCCTCGTCGCCCCCGCGATCCGCCACAATGCCGCCGATCGTGGCGCTTCGCGGCGTGACGAAGACCTATTCCAACGGCACCCAGGCACTCTCCGGCCTCGACCTCGACGTGCGGCCGGGCGAGTTCCTGTCGCTGCTCGGGCCGTCGGGTTGCGGCAAATCGACCGCGCTGCGGCTGATCGCCGGACTGGCCGAGCCCTCCGGCGGCACGATCGCATGGAGCGGCGCCGTGGCCGAGCCGCCGACCCGACCCGACATCGGCTTCGTGTTCCAGGAGCCGACCCTGATGCCCTGGGCGACGGTCGCCGGTAACGTGGCCCTGCCGCTGCGCTTGCGCGGGACGCCCGCCTCCGAGGCGGCGCCGCGCGTCGCTTCGGCGCTCGAGCGCGTCGGACTGGCATCGTTCCGGAATTCCTATCCGCGCGAGCTTTCCGGCGGCATGAAGATGCGCGTGTCGATCGCGCGGGCGCTGGTAACCGATGCCGGACTGCTGCTCATGGACGAGCCCTTCGCGGCGCTCGACGAGATCACCCGCTTCAAG
>DATBBS010000350.1:0-29045 GCA_036270895.1 Xanthobacteraceae bacterium | reverse complement strand
TTCTCGATGTCGTAGCCGAAATCGGCCATCGGCGAGGGAAAGATCGGGGACAGCCACAGCGCGTCGACGCCCAGCTCCACCAGATGAGGCAGCCGGGCGAGGATGCCCGGAAGGTCGCCCACGCCGTCGCCATTCGTGTCCTGGAACGAGCGGGGATAGATCTGATAGAGGACGCCGCTCTGCCACCACCGCACGCCTTGCTCCTGTCAATTCGGGGGATCGGGGGACTGCGCCTGGCGATCTGGGGGTCCGCCCACACGCCCCCATGCCGGTGTTACCGCAATCGGATCCGGATTGGCGAGGTGGCGGCGCATGCGAGCCAAAACAGCGACGCGTCGGCACATGTCCGTTAGCGGACACAAGAACCGGCGACGGGAACTCAATCGCGCATGGAGCGTTTTGTTCCGGCGAAGAAAGACTTGTGCAGAACCGTCATGCTTCCCGCAGTTCCTCTTGTGGCAGTTGCCATCGTGTTGGGCGTCCTCGTGGCCATGACGGCTTTCGGCGTCAAGCGACTTGAGGCCGCGCATCCACCCGCCGGGCGCTTCATCGAGGTCGAGGGCGCGCGGCTGCATGTGGCCGAGCTCGGCCTCAAACGTGGCGAGCCCGGCGCAGAGCCGGCGGTCGTGCTGATCCACGGCGCCAGCGGAAACATGGAAGACATGCGCCTGGCGCTCGGCGAGAAGCTGGCGGCGTCGCATCGCGTGGTCCTGATCGATCGTCCGGGCCACGGCTGGAGCTCGCGACCGGCCGGCGACACCTATGCGTCGCCGGCGCGCCAGGCGGAGCTCGTCGCGCAGGCACTCGACCGCCTCGGCGTCAGGCGCGCGATCCTGGTGGGCCATTCCTGGGGCGGAGCCCTGGCGACCGCCTACGCGCTGTCGTTCCCCGACCGCACCGCCGGCCTCGTGTTGCTGTCCGCCGTCACCCATCCCTGGGCCGCCGATCCCGGCTGGTACAACAACCTGGCGTCGCTGCCCGGCTTCGGCCAGGTGTTTCTGCGCACGCTGGTCTATCCGTTGGGCTTGGTGATGGTGGGCGGTGTCTCGCGCAGCGTGTTCGAGCCGCAGGCGGTGCCGGAGGACTATATCCGCCGCGCCGCCATCCGGCTGGTGCTCCGGCCGAAAACATTCTTTGCCAATGCGCGCGACCTGGCGCTGCTCAAGGATTTCATCGTCGCCCAGGTCCCGCGCTATACCGACCTGCGCTCGCCGCTGATCATCATCACCGGCGACCGCGACACCATGGTGTCGCCGGAAATCAATGCCCGCGCGCTGGCCGCCACGGTGCCGCGCGCGAAGCTGGTCTTCCTCCCCGGCGTCGGGCATATGCCGCACCACGCCGCGCCCGACGCGGTGATCGCCGCGATCGAGGAGCTTGCGCCGGGGCGCGCCGCCCGACATCAGAGCACGTCGCAAGCCGCATAACCCACCCTAGGCGCCTCTCACCTTCGGCATGTCGATGAACCGCCATGGGTCCGGCATGTCGCCGCACGGCACCTCGATCAGCGTCGGCTCGTTCTTTGTCAGCGCCTGCTCCAGCGCCTTGCGCAACGCCTCCGGGCCCGCGACCCGATGGCCCGCGATGCCGAAGCTGTCGGCCAGCCGCATGAAATCCGGGTTGGCGAGGTCGCTGCCGATCACGCGGTTGCCGTGGTCCTTGCGCTGCATGTTGCGGACATTGCCATAGGCGCCGTCGTTGAACAGGATCACCACGATGGGAATCCGGTGCCGCACCGCCGTCGCCAGCTCCTGGACGTTGAACATGAAGCCGCCATCGCCGCTGAGCGCCACCACCGACAAGTCGCCGAGCGCGTGCTTCGCGCCCAAGGCGGTCGCGATTCCCCAGCCGAGCGTTCCCTGATAGCCGGACGAGACAAAGCTGCGCGGCCCGCGCGCCTCATAGGCGGTGCGCGCCGCATAGCCGACCTGGGTGAGCTCGTCGATCAGCACGCCGTTGTCGGGCAGCACATCTCGGATCGCCCTCAGATAATCGAGAATGACACCGAGCTGGGAGAAGTCGGCGGCAACGCGCGCCTTGAGGGCGCGGCTCGCCGCGACGCGCTTGGGGTCCATTGGCGACAGGTGCCCGAGATGCTGGTCGAGGCACCGCAGGATGGCGGCGGCATCGCCGGTCAACGCCGCGACCGGGGCGCGCGCGCGGCCGAACTCGGCCGGATCGATGTCGACCTTGATGATCTTCAGCTTGTCGTCGATGCCCCAGCCTGACAGCGGCAGGAACATGCGGGTGCCGACCGCCAGCACCACGTCGGCCTTGGCCCACAGGGCGTGGCCGCCGGGCAGCGCGTGGCTGAGCACATGCCGGTTGTCGAGCACGCCCTTGCCGCGGCGGAAGCCGATAACCGGCGCGCTCAGCCGCTCGGCGAGCGCCCGCACCTCGGCCGAGGCGTCGAGCGCGCCGCCGCCGACGAAGATGACCGGGCATTCGGCCTTCGCCAGCGCGGCCGCCGCCTGGGCGATGGCGTCCTCGTCGAGCGGGGAGGCCGGCTCCGGCGGCAGCGGCGCGACCGGCTCGACCTCGGCCTTGGCGCCGAGCATGTCGGGCGGCAGCTCGAGGGCGACCGGCCGGTGGCGTCCGGCAGCCATCCGCTGGAACGCCTTGGCGACCAGGCCGGGCGCCGCTTCCGGGCGCTCGACGCGCTCGCTCCATTTGGTCAGCGTGCGCAGGATGGCGGCCTGGTCTTGAATCTCGTGCAGGAAGCCAAAGCCCTTGCCGATCGCCCGGCTCGGGATCTGGCCGATCAGGGCGAGCACCTGGGCGCCGGTCGAATACGCGGTGGCGAGCGCCGCGCTGGCGTTGAGGAAGCCGGGGCCCGGCACCACCGAGAAGGCGGCGGGCCGCCCGGTCGCGAGCGCGGCGCCCAGCGCCATATAAGCCGCACCCTGCTCGTGCCGGGTATGCACGGCCCGGATCGCGTCGCCGGCGTCGAACATGGCGTTGAACAGGTGGTCGCTCTGCACGCCCGGCAGGCAATAGACCGTCGACACGCCGTGCCCCAGCAAGGACTTTACGACCGCATCGCCTCCGCTCATCAGCGGCATGTGCTTCCTCTCCTGTCACTTCCGTCATGCCCGCGCTTGTCGCGGGCATCCACGTCTTGATGCATCAGCAAGGACAAAGGCGTGGATGGCCGGGACAAGCCCGGCCATGACGGAGCCCATGATCCAAATCGAAGCAAGACCGTTCTAATTCGACGCCGGCATCGCGGCGAGTGACTCTTTCCAGCGCGCCGACTCGGTGGCGAGGAAGGCCGCGAAGGTTTCGTCATCCGCATAGGCGGGCTCGGCCGCGAGCAGCCGCACCTTGGCTTGGGCGTCGGGGGTCGCCAGCGTCTCGCCGATCGCGACCGAGAGCCGCCGGACAACGAGGCGTGGCGTCCCGGCCGGCGCGAACAGGCCGATGAAGCCGGCGGCGCGCGCGAAGCCGGGGACGCCCGCCTCGGCAATCGTCGGTATGTCGGGCGCGAGCGACGTGCGCTTGGGGCTCGGAACGCCGAGCGCGATCAGCCGCCCGGCCGCGATATGGGGCAGCGCCGAGGTGAGATCGACCGACGCGAGCGGGATTTGCCCCCCGAGCAGGTCGGTCACCGCCGGGGCGCTGCCGCGGTAGGGGACGTGAACCAGATGGGCGCCGGTCGCCTTTTTCAGGAACTCCATGACGAGATGCTGGCCGCTGTTGACCCCGGTCGAGCCGTAGCTCAGGCCGTTGGGGCTCTGCTTGGAGCGCGCGATCATCTCGGCGATCGTTTGCGGGCCGGTGTCGCGGTTCGCCACCACGACGATCGGAATCTCGATGAGCCTGGCGACGGGCGCGAGCTCGCGCAGCGGGTCGAAGCTTGCGCCAGGCAGATTGGGGGAAATGACCAGCGCCCCGGTGGCGCCGATCGCCAGCGTGTCGCCATCGGGCGGCGACTTGGCGAGCGCCACAAGGCCGAGGGTGCCGCCGGCGCCCGCCTTGTTCTCGATCGTCACCGGCCGCCCGAGCCGCAGCGCAAGGTTTTGGCCGATCAGGCGCGCGATGCCGTCGGCCGAGGCGCCCGGCGCGAAGGGCACGATGATCTCGATCGGCTTCTGCGGAGACTGCGCCGGCGCCGGGCCGGCCAAGGCCAGCATGGCGAGGATCAGTGCGGTTCGGCGCATGGCCAAGGTCCCCGGTGCAGGAGTCAATCGGGCGCGAAACGGAACGGACGCGCGAGCGGCGCGAACCAGGCGTCGAAGATCTTCGCGGCCTCGCCCGACGCTTCGAGGTCCAGCAGGGTGCGGTTGACCAGTTCCATCAGCCGCGGCTCGTCCTTCTTCACCCCGAAGCCGGCGGTGCGCGGCAACGTGTAGTCGGCGATCAGCGCAAAATCCTGTGGCGCGCCGCTGCGCTGCGCGAAACGCAGCAGCAACAGCTCGTCGGCCAGGAAGCTGTCGACCCGCCGCTCCGCCAGCGCCTGGAAGGCCGCCTGATAGTCGTCCTCGAGCACGATCTTCAGCGACGGAACCGCGGCCTTGAGCTCGGCGTCGACGCTGGCCGAGCGCACCAGCGCGAGCGTGCGGCCGGCCAGCTGCGCCACCTGGGTGAGCCCGCTGTCGCGGCGCACCAGGACTTTGTGGGGCGACACCAGATAGGCGAGGCTGAAGTCGATGTCGCGCGCCCGGCCGGTCGAGCGTGTCATGCCCATGGCGACGAGATCGACCCTGTGGTCGCGCAGCGCGGGAATGCGCTCGGCATTGATGATCGATATTTTCGTGAGCCCGACGCCGAGCCGCTTGGCGACCTGCGCCGCCAGGTCGACATCGTAGCCGACGACCCCGCGCTCACCGTCGCGGAAGCTGAACGGCGGGGAGGCCTCCGCAACCCCGATGACGAGCTGCCCGCGCGCCTTGATGTCGTCGAGCTTGTCCGCCGAGGCGGGGAGGGGATGAAAAAGGACAATTGCCGCGATCGTCATTGCCCGCGCAAGCGGGCAATCCAGTAACCACAGTCGCCAGTTGCGCCCGAGGTGCTTCGAACGCGGGTCGGTGTCTACTGGATCGTCCGCTTTCGCGGACGATGACGAATACGAAATCAGCATCACTTCGCCCCCGGCAAAAATTCTTCCGTGATCAGCGTCTTGATGTCGGGCTCCTGCGGCAGCATGCCCATCTCGACGAAGGAGCGCGACAACACCGCGAGCGCCTCGGGATTGAACCGGCCGCTGCGGTTGAACATGCCGATCAGCTCGTCATAGTCGCGCGTCGCGACCGACGGCGAGACCTCGGCGGTACGGCGCACGATGTCGATGGTCTCGGCCCGATGCGCGTGCATATACGCGATGGTATCGAACCAGCCGGCCAGGAAGGCGCGCACCGCTTGCGGGCTCTCGGCCGCAAAGCCCTTGCGGGCGTAGATGACGTAGATGTGGAACACCTTGATGATGTCGCCGAACTGCACGACCACGCGGCCGCTGCCGTCTTCCTCCATCCGGTAGCCGGCATTGGCCTCGACGATCATGCCGTCGATCTGGCGTGTTTTCAGCGCGGCGGTCTGCGCGCCGGTCGCGCCGAGCGGCGCGATCCTGAAACCCTCCGAGCCCCAACCTTGCCGGCGCGAAAGCTCCTGCGCCAGCCAATAGGTGAGCGAGCCCTTGCTGGAGACGCTGATCGTCTTGTCCTTCAGGTCGGCGGCGGTCCTGATCGGGCTGTCCTTGAGGACGGCGAGCAGCACCGAATAGGGCGCGTCCGCCATCGCGGCCACGCCGATCTCGGGCGCGCCCTTGGCGGCCAGCGCCAGCTCGGGTCCCGACCCGAGCCCGATATCGATCGAATCCGCCGCGATCGCCTGCTGGACCCGCGGGCCGCCGCCGAAGCTCGATATCTCGACCTCGATGCCGTGCTGCCGGAAGATCCCGGCCTCGGTACCGACCTGCAGCGGCACGAACTGGAAGGTCCCGGCCTGCGGCTGGCCGACCCGCACCTTGATCTGCGCCTGCGCGATCGGCGCAGACGCGAGGGCTAGTCCCAGTGCCGCAAGCAGGCCGATGGTTCGTGACATTCGTGTCCTCCCGGTGGGCGCCGCGGATTGCCGGCTTGTTGATGTGATATTAGAGCAGGTTGCGGCGACGTGGATACGGGTTGGATTGGCGACGCAGGAATACGGAATGGCGCGCAGGACCGCACTGGTGACCGGAGCATCCTATGGGGTCGGCGCCGCCACCGCGCTGGCGCTCGCCCGCGCCGGCTATGATGTCGCCATAACGGCGACGCGCGCCGAAAATCTGCGCGATACCGCCGCCAGGCTCGCCGCCGCCGATGCGCGCGTGGTGCCGCTTGTCCTCGACCTGCGCGACGAAGACGGCATCGCGCAGGCCTTTGGCGAGACGCTGGCCGCTTTCGACGGGCTCGACGTGTTGGTGAACAATGCGGGGGTCAACCTGCGGCGGCGCGCCGTCGACGTGACCCCGGCCGAGTGGGATGCGGTGATCGACCCCAATGTGACCGGCACGTTTTTTCTCACCCAGCAGGCCGGGCGGCACTGGATCGCCGGCGGGCGGCCCGGTTGCGTCGTCAATATCGCGTCGACTCATGGGCTGGTCGGCGCCGCCGAGCGCTCGACCTACGGCATCTCCAAGGCGGCGATCATCCACATGACAAAAATGCTGGCGATCGAATGGGCAGGGCATGCGATCCGCGTCAACGCGATCGCGCCCGGCCGAATGGAAACCGACTCGCCGTCGCGCGCCGAAAAAGGTTCGGATCCGTCCTACATGGCGGCGATGCTGGCGCGCATCCCGCTGCACCGGCTTGCGACAGCCGAGGAGGTCGCGGCGGCGGTGTGCTGGCTCGCGAGCCCGGAAGCGGCCTCGGTCACCGGGCATACGCTGGTGATGGACGGCGGGCTGACGGCCACCTGATCGGCGTCATCGTATCTTGTTGTGGTTTTGCCGTGCCGATAGTCTGAAGGTCCGCGACGATGTCAGGCGCGCGTGAGAGCCGGGGAGCCCCATGAAAAAACTCGTCGTCGTTCTGATGCTTGTGTGGCTGCCCACGCTGGCGGCAGCGGCCGAAGGGCTCGACTGGGCCTATCCGGTCACGCCCAAACCCGAGCCGCTCGACAATGTGGTGCTCAAGCAAATGCCGGGCAGCGACAAGCAATACACGCAGATGCAGATCGACGATCCGTTCAATCCACCCGACTGGTACCCCGGCGATCATCCGCCGATGCCGCCGGTGGTGGCGAACGGCGTCAAGCCGGCCGTGCGCGCCTGCGCCATGTGTCATCTCACGTCGGGCGACGGACATCCGGAATCGTCCGGGCTGGCCGGCTTGCCGGCCGCCTACATCATTCGCCAGATGGCGGACTTCAAGAACGGGCATCGCAAGGGCGTGCGCGCCGGCAACATGATCACCTTCGCGCAGGCGATCTCGGAGGACGACACCCAGGCGGCGGCGGCGTATTTCGCCTCGCTCAAGCCCAGCGCCTGGACCAAGGTGGTGGAGACCGACACGGTGCCGCAGACGTTCATCGGTCCTGGGGCCATGCGTTTTGCTGTCCCAGGCGGTGGCAGCGAGCCGATCGGCAACCGCATCATCAACGTGCCGCAGGACGCGGCGCGCGCATCGAGCCGCGACTCCCGTTCCGGCTTCATCGACTACGTGCCGACCGGCAGCATCAAGCGCGGCGAGGCCCTGGTCACCACCGGGGGCGACGGCAAGACTGTCCCGTGCGCGATCTGCCATGGCCCGACCTACCGGGGCCTCGCCGAGATTCCCGGCCTCGCGGGCCGCACCGGCATCTATCTGGTGCGCCAGCTCAACGACATGCAGACCGGCAACCGCTCCGGCGTCGGGATCGAGTTGATGAAAGCCGTGGTCGCCAAGTTGAGCGCCGACGACATGGTGGCGATCGCCGCCTATCTGACGTCGCGCGAGCCGTAGCTTCTTCGTAGGTTGGGCGCAGCCGTCACGGCGCCTCCGCGTAGGCCACTCGTATCGCCTGCCCGAGACGCACGCGGTCGGGGAAGCGGTCGGCGAGCGCGGCCGTGACCGCCTCCACGGCCTGGTCGACATTTTGCCCGGCGTGTTTCGCCGCCGCCGTGCGGTCGCGTATCTCGATCAGGTAGGCGCGATATCCGGAAATGAACCCGGCGTCGCCGGTCGGCCCGTGGCTCGGCACGATCAGGACGGGTTTCAGCGCCTCGAGGCGATCGAGGCTTGCGAACCAGCGCCGCAGGGAAGAATGCGGACTCGCGAAGGCGGGCTGGGCCTTCATGGCGACATCGCCCGAGAACAGGACGCGATCGGATTCGATCCAGATCGCCGTATCGCCCGCGGTGTGGTTCGCACCGAGCGCCGTCAGGTGCGCCGTCACCCCGCCGAGATCGAGATCGTAATCCCGGTCGAAGGTGATATCCGCTTTGCGGAAGTCCGCATCCTTGAGCAGCTCCGCGTTGATCGGGCTGCGCGCGGCAAAAACCTTCGCAAGCTGCAGCCCGAATTCGGCGATGTCCTTGATTTGGTCCTGCGACCGGATGAGCTTGGTGGTGTCGGGGAAGGCCTGGGCGCCGAGATCATGCTCGGGATGAACATGAGTCGTGACGAGATAGAGCGCGCGTGGGCCTGCGAGCTTCTCCGCAACCCCTCTCACCGACGCTCCGTTGCGCGGGCCAAGGCCGGTATCGACCACGAGCACGGCGCGTTCGCCGACGATGAAGCCGACGTTCGGGACCAATGGCACGCTGTTGTCCGGAATGACGTGGACATGCTGGGAGACCTGCAGCAGCCCCTCGGTCTGCACGAGCGGCGGCGACTGGGCCGCGAGGGGCTGGGGGCAGAGCGCCAAGAGACCGAGCGCCGTGACGATCGCTTGCGAGGACGTCCGCATGATGCATTCCTGCCGGTTGGTGGGCATGAGGCGAATACTATCCATTCCCAGGCAGTGCGGGCCAGCCGGCTGGGGCGTGGCTCGATGCCGAAACGGCACTTCAGTCGTAGCACCAAGGTATCGCTCCGCGACGGCCCGCCATAGTGGTGAAAGTCCATCACTCATAATGGGTTACGCGACCACAACCGTCCGTCTTCCGATCGGATGAGCGATCCCTCAGGCGCATTTACCGCAGACGCACGCACGAACAAGGTGATGGCCGCAATCCGCAGACGTGGGTTGCCACCAACCAGAGGAACGCAACATGCACGCCAATCTTCGCAAGGGGCTGCTCGCTGCCGCCATGATCGGGGCGGCGCCTTCGGCTTTCGCCGACGTCATCACCGACTGGAACGAGAAAGCAGTCGCCTTCGTGACACCGCGCATGGTGCCGGCGGCCGGCCAGCGGGTGGTCGCGATGATGCAGGTCGCGATGTTCGACGCCGTCAACTCGATCGAGCGCCGCTATCGCCCCTATCTGAGTCAGATTCCGGCCGCTGCGACAGCCTCGAAGGAAGCCGCCGCCGCGGCGGCGGCGGGCACCGTCCTGGTCGGCCTCTATCCGCAGGATGCCGACCTGAAGAGCGCTCTGGCGGCCTACCTCGCCACGATCCCCAACGGTGACGCGAAGTCGGAGGGGATCAAGCTCGGCGAGACGGTCGCCGCGAAGATCCTTGAGGCGCGCGCCAAGGACGGCGCGGATGCGCCCGACTCGTACCGGTATAAAACCAAGCCCGGTGTCTATGTGCCGACGCCAATCACGGTCTCCTCGACGTGGGGGAACGTGACACCGTTCGCGCTCACGAGCGCATCGCAGTTTCGGCCGGAGCCGCCGCTCGCCCTCAAGAGCGACCAATGGGCGACCGACTACAATGAAATCAAGGACCTCGGGAACAAGACCAGCACCAAACGTTCCGCCCGCCAGACCGAGGACGCCCGCTTTTGGCTCATCACCGGGCCACAAAGCACCGAGCCGGTCGTGCGCCAAATCGTGGCGGCCAAGAAAATGAGCCTGGTCGACAGCGCCCGGTTCATGGCGTTGACCTCGGTGGCCGAGGCCGATGCGTCCGTTGCGGTGTTCGATGCCAAGTATCGCTACGAGTTCTGGCGCCCGATCACCGCGATTCGCAACGGTGACCAGGACGACAACGCGACCACCGAGCGCGACGCGACCTGGCAGCCGATCGACAATACGCCGATGCATCCGGAATATCCCTGCGCGCACTGCATCGTCAGCGGTGCGGTCGCCTCCACCATCGAGGCGGCGCTGGGCTCGGCGGACATTCCCGAAGTCGCCATGACCAGTCCGACCGCGCCGGGCGTGACCCACCGTTGGACCAACATTCGTGCCTATACCGACGAGGTCTCCCATGCGCGCATCTGGGCCGGCTTCCATTACAGGTTCTCGGTGCGCGTGGGCCAGGACATGGGGCGCAAGATCGGTCAATACGTGGTGAACAACCTGATGCAACCCGTGATCACGACGGGCGCACGCTGATCGACCATTCCGCCGGGCTCGCGGATGCGAGCCCGGCGGAATGACATCCGGCCTGCAAGATGCGGCGGCAATTGGTTGCGGTTTCCGGCGTCCGGTGGTCAACTCGTTGCTGCCCGGGCTTGCAACCGGTTCCCACAAGATCAATCGTCGAACGAAAATGAAATAAGCGCCTTTCATCCCTCAGAGGAAGCAGGACATGACGCAGATGGCACAAAGTCGCCGCCGCTTTCTTGCCACTCTCACCGCGGCCGGGGGCGCGGGATTGATCGGCGCCACAGGCGCGATGGGCCAGGAAGCGCCCCCCGAAACGACCACCGTCCGGCTGTCGAAGATCACAGGCACCTGTATCGCACCCCAATATCTCGCCGAGGAGTTCCTGCGCCTGGAAGGCTTTACCGACGTCCGCTACGTGATGTCGGAAGCCGGTATAGGCCAATCAAGGTCGCTCGCGCGCGGGGAAATCGATTTCAGTCTGAACTTCGCAGCGCCGCTGGTGATTCCAATCGATGATGGAGACCCGATCTCGATCCTCGCCGGCGTCCACTCCGGATGCTTCGAGCTGTTCGGAAACGAGCGCATTCGCAGTGTCGCGGATCTCAAGGGAAAGGCCGTTGGGGTGCAAGGTCTGGGCGCGTCCCCGCATGTCTTCCTGGCCGCCATAGCGGCCAATGTCGGACTCGATCCCCTCAAGGATATCAATTGGATCACAACTCCGTCCGTGACCCCAAAGGAGCTTTTCGCGGAAGGCAAGATCGACGCCTTTTTGGGCTTTCCGCCCGAGCCGCAGGAATTGCGCGCGCGCAACATCGGCCGGGTGATCGTCAACAGTGCGACCGACCGACCCTGGTCCCAGTACTTCTGCTGCATGTTGGCGGGCCACAAGGACTTCATCCGCAAGCACCCGGTGGCGACCAAGCGCGTGGTGCGGGCCATCCTCAAGGCGACCGACCTGTGCGCCAGCGATCCCATGCGGGTCGCACAGCATATGGTCGATGGGGGATTTACGCGGCGATATGATCATGCGCTCCAGGCACTGAAGGAGATCCCTTACGCGAAGTGGCGCGAGTTCGACCCCGAAGACACGATTCGGTTCTACGCGCTGCGGCTGCGCGAGATCGGCATGATCAAGTCAAGCCCCAACAAGATCATCGCCGATTCGGCCGACTGGCGTTTCCTCAACGAGCTCAAGCGCGAACTGAAGGGCTGACCCATGCTGGCGGCGTCCTCCGGACACGGCCCGAGCGGAAAGGCGCGATGCGGATGAACGAGAGCCGGCGCCGATTTCTCGCCACGTTTGGCTCTGCCGGGGCCATCGGGATCATGGGTGTGTCGACTCCGTCGGCCCAGGAGGCGCCACCCGAAACGAGCACCATCCGGCTTTTCAAGATGCCCGGCATCTGCATTGCGCCACAATATGTGGCCGAAGAGATGCTCAAAAGCGAGGGTTTCAAGGATATCGAGTACTTCGACACCGGGATCAACACGTACGCAGCACTCATGTCCGGCAAGGCCGACATCGGCATGGCCTTCGTTGCCAACTTCATCGTTCATCTGGACGCGGGTGCTCCGATAGTCCTGCTAGGCGGCGTGCACACTGGTTGCTACGAGCTGTTCGGGACGGAGAGCGTGCAGGGGATTCGCGACCTCAAGGGCAAGACCGTCGCGGTGCCCGAGCTCGGGTCGGCGCATCAGCTTTTCGTCTCCAGCATGATGACGTTCGTTGGTCTTGATCCGGCGCGTGACGTCAACTTCGTCGTCTACTCCCCGGCGGAGTCGATCGAGCTGCTGGCTGAGCGGAAGGTCGACGCGCTGATGGGTTTTCCGCCGGTTCCCCAGGAGCTTCGCGAGAGAAAGATCGGCCATTTGATCGTGAGCAGCGGCCTGGACCGGCCGTGGTCGCAGTATTTCTGCTGCACTGTCGGGGCGAACCGGGATTTTGCCCGTCGCAACCCGGTCGCAACCAAGCGGGCGCTGCGGGCGATCCTGAAGGCCGCGCAGTTTTGTTCCGCCGAGCCGGAGCGCGCCGCCCGGTTGATGGCCGACAAAGGCTATCGCTACGACTTTGCGCTTCAGACAATGAACGAAATTCGCTACGCCAGTTGGCGGGATTACGCCCCGGAGGATGCCGTACGCTTCTACGCCCTTCGGCTACGCGAGGCGGGAATGATCAAATCGACCCCCAACAAGATCCTCACCGAAGGCACGGACTGGCGCTTTTTCGACGAGCTCAAACGCGAGCTGAAGGGCTGACCATGCGGGCCGCTCTCATCCTCGCGCTAGTGATGCCGGCGTCGATCCTGCCGGCGTCGGTCATGTCGATGGAGCCGCCGTCCGACACGCGGCAGGCCACGGCCCAGGAACAGCCGCTTCCCAAGATCGCGCCGGCACCGGGATTCACGTTGACGTCGCAGGACGGCGCGCAGGTTTCACTCGCCGACCTTCGCGGCAAGGTCGTGGCCGTCACCTTCATCTTCACGCGATGCAGCGCCACGTGCCCGGTGTTGACCCCGATGATGTCGCTGGTGCAGGACCGGCTCGGACGCGATTTCGGCAATGAAATCGCGTTCGCCTCCATCACGGTGGACCCGGAGCACGACACGCCTGAAACGCTCAAGTTATACGCGCAGATGCACGGCGCCGACGTGGCCGGCTGGAGCTTCCTCACCGGCTCCCCACGGACAATATCGGAGCTCACGCGCCGCTACGGCGTCTTGGCGTCGCGAAATGTGAGCGGCGACATCGAGCACACATTCCTCACCTCCATCGTCGATCGGCACGGCATTCTCCGCGTCCAGTATCTCGGGGTCCGCTTCGACCCCGAGGAGTTTCGGCGCGATCTCCTGAGCCTCCTAAGAGAGCCTTAATGCCAAAAGTGAGCGCGCTGGCCGGCCTCGTCGCACGCGTACCGGCTCGCGTGCAGGTCAAGCTGCTGGCGGCGTTTCTCGCAATCGAGGTTCTGTTGATCGTGATGGGAGCGGTCGGGCTGGAGGTGCTGAGCGGGGTAAATCAGCGCGCCGACGAGCTCATCCGGCTGCAGCGCAAGATCGAGGCATATCGGCAAGTCCAGCACGATATCACGAGTCAGCTTTACGGCGTTGCGTCGGTTTTGCTCACGCCGGATGAGTTGACGCTGTCGAGCACGCAGCGTCAGCTCAATCAGTTCCAGTACAATGTCGATCGATTGCAGTTCGTGGCAAAGGACGAGGTCGAGCTGCTCGACCGATTTCAGCAGTATTATAGCCGGTTTACGAAGGTCGCGAGCAACGTGCTGGAACTGATCCGCGCCGGGCAGGCGGCGGAAGCACGCGGGCTGCAAGTCGCACAGGCGTTGCCTCTGGCCGATCGTCTCGAGCGTCTCACGAACCAGTTGGTCAACAAGGCCGAATCCGACATGGTGGCTGGCATCGAGGCCAGCAAGAACGCCTATGTCACGTCGCAGTGGATCGTTGTGGGCTTCGCGCTGGGCAGCAGCGTGCTGGCGCTCCTCCTTGGCTACGCCATCTCCGGGTCGCTGATCGGACCCTTGACCGAGGTCGAGGCCCGGCTCGGCCAGATCGCGGCCGGCGACTTTTCCCAACGTGTCAATGTCGCCAATCGCGACGAGCTCGGGGCATTGGCGGCCAACATTAACCGGACGTCCGAGCAGTTGGGACGGCTGTATCATCAGCTCGAGCTTGCGAACCTGGCAAAATCACGGTTTTTGGCCGCCGCGAGCCACGATTTACGGCAACCGCTGCATGCTTTGAACTTGTTTCTCGATCAGCGGCGCGGTGAAGCAGACCAAGCAGAACGGTCACGGCTGGACGGGCAAATCGATGCAGCCGTGGCCGCGATGAATGAACTGTTCAATTCGTTGTTGGACATCTCGAAGCTCGACGCCGGCGTGCTCGCTCCCAGCGTCTCGGAATTTCCGATCGATCAGCTGCTTAAACGGATCGAGACGACCTTCGCGGCCACGGCGCGCAAAAGCGGCTTGCGATTGCGCGTGGTATCGAGCCATGCCTGGGTTCGCAGCGACTTCATCCTGCTCGAGCGCATCCTGCTCAATCTGGTCTCCAACGCCGTGCGCTACACCGAACGGGGGGGAGTCGTGGTCGGCTGCCGGCGCCGGAATGGCCGGCTGCGCATCGACGTTTGCGACAGCGGGATCGGCATCCCCGAGGACCAGCGCGAGAAGATCTTCGGTGAGTTCTATCAGCTCGATGGCGGGGAAAGCCGCGGCGGCCTTGGTCTCGGTCTGGCCATCGTGGAACGCCTGTGTGGCCTTCTCGATCATTCGATCCAGCTCGTTTCGAGCGTCGGTAGGGGCTCGCGCTTCTCGGTCCTGGTGTCTTCGGCCCCCGCGAGGACTGCGCAAGCCTCTCTGGAGGCGCCGCGGCGTCTGGCCGATTCGGAGCAAGGCAAGCTCGTCATGGTGATCGATGACAACGAAATGGTGCGCGAAGGTACGCGGGGCTTGTTGAAAAGCTGGGGCTGTCTGGTGGTGACTGCGGAATCGGAAGATGCCGCCATGACCAGGTTTGCGGAGGAGGGCAGACGCCCCGATCTCATCATTTCCGATTATCACCTGGCGCGGGGCAAGGGTGGGTTTGAATTGATCGACCGGCTGCGCGGCGCATGGGGCGAGCAAATTCCTGCTTTCCTGATCAGCGGCGATACCGCTCCCGAGCGGCTGCGCGAAGCGAGTGCCAGCGGCTATTACCTGCTGCACAAGCCGGTTTTGCCGATCACGCTGCGTTCCGTGGTCAGCCAGCTGTTGAAGAGCCAGGCAAGCGAGGGCCGCGGGCCCGCATTCGCCGGCGCGCCGGCTATTCGGGCACCCGCGGCAACTGCCAGCCCAGCGTCCCCACCGCAATGACCGCCTCGGTGCGGTTCGTGACCTTCAACGCTTTGAGGATGGCCGTGACGTGGTGCTTCACGGTCGGTTCGGCCACATCGAGGGCGCGCGAGATCGCCTTGTTGCTCTTTCCCAGCATCATGAGGGCAAGCACCTCCATCTGGCGATCGGTGAAGTCGAGATCGGCCGGCGAAACCGGGCGCGCGGCGACAGGTTGGGCTTCCTTCGGCTCGGCGGGGGCCAGGGCCTCCGGCGGAATGTAGATTCCGCCGGAGAATATCAGGCGCAGCGCATTCACCATGACGTCGCGGGGGGCCGATTTGGGGATGAATCCGAGAGCCCCGAGATCGAGCGCTCTCAGGACGCGCTCGCGGTCCTGGAAGGCCGACAACACCACCACGGAAATCGTGGCGTAACGCTTGCGAAGGTCGGCCAGGACCGCGAGGCCGTCCTGGTCGGGCAGGTTCAGATCGAGCAGGATCAGATGAAGATCGCGATGCGCCTCGATCAGCCGCATCGCCTGACGGCAATCCGCTGCCTCCAGCACCGTCGCGTCGTCCGTCAACTCCTTGAGAACGCCGCGCAATGCGTCGCGGATCAAGGCGTGATCGTCGACCAGAAGAACCTTCATCCGGGGTGCCTCTGCGGGTGGTGGCGCAAGACTACGACAAGGGGCGTCAGAAATCATCCGCCCGTCTCGCTCTCAAACTCGGTTCGGAAGCGCGCGTGAGCTCCGGGTTTTCTTTGCGCCCTTCGGCCGTCGCTTCCGCGCCTCCCGCTCCAAGGTCGCGACGAATGCGCGCAGCGCCCTCGGCCCCGGCTTGCGCGGCGTTGGCGGCGGCGGCACCGGCAGACCCGCGTCGATCCGGGCGAAGCGCCGGTGCTGTTTGATGTCCTTGCGGCGCGCCACGATGTTGTACGAGAACGCGACACTCGATGTTCCGTTTTGAATCTCGCGCACCTCGAAGCCCTCGGTGGTCTTGCGGCCCACGTATAGCCCGCGGCAGTCGGCGCCAGGCATGATGAACACGTGATAGTCCGACGTCTGCACAACCTTGGCAAAATCCGGGTCGAGCCGCACGGTCGCGCGGCCGTTCTTGAGCTTCGCGGTGCCGAAATCCTCGAACCAGTGGTCCGGGCTTTCGACGCAATGAAGCACGCGCTGCGTTCCGTCGGGGAATGGCACCAGGGCGTTCTTCACGGTCGCGCCGAGCGTGCCGTTGACGAGGACGTTGCCCTGGAAAAGGCCGGCAAGGCCTGCGACGCTGCCGGCCTGGCCGAAGACACCGACGGCGTTGGAAAATCCCACGACGCCGACTTGCGTGTTCGATGTGCCGATCACGCCCGGCCGGCTGGCGGACGAACCGAACACCCCGGCGGCATTCGGCACGTTGGGGTTGGCGACCGGCGGTCCCGGCGTGCCCGAAATGCCGGTCACGCCCGAGAGGTCGCCCGAAATGCTGTGGAGTCCGGGGCCGAAGAACGATAGGGCACGCAGCCCGATGCCGGCGAAAGAGGCCCCCTGCATGCCGTCGCCCTGGCGCGAGAAGCCGATGACGCCCGGTTCCGCGGTGGCGGTGCCGAACACGCCGGCGAGAAGGCCGGTCGGGACGAGGGGCGGATCCGGCATATCGTTGTTTTCATCCTCCAACTGCCCGTAGACGCCGACTCGCCTCAGAGATGCGCCCGCCACGCCGGTCGCGTCGCTGGAGGAGCCCATGACGCCGGCAACCCGCGAGTAGCTGTTCTGCTGGGCCGGCCCCTCGCTGCCGGCGACTCCCGATAGCCCGGCGTCGGCGCCATAAACAATCCCACCAAAGGGAAGGGGTGGAGGCTCGTTCTTCTTGGCCCTGGTGAAGAAGCCGGCGAAATTCGATCCTGTGGCCGATCCTATCACGATGAAATTATTGTCCTCGATACCCATTGGAGTCCTCCATGGACACTCTCGAAACGCGTCAGGTCCCTATTTCGTCGCCGCTCGCTTGCGCCGCGATCGGGCCGCCATGCGCGACGTCCAGCGCGTCGGCGTCGTGCGCGATCTTCCGCCTTTCCCGGCTTCCTTCGGGCGTCGCGCCCGCGCCTCCTTCTCCAGGCCTGCGATGAACTTGCGCAGCGCCCGCGACGTCGGTTTCGGCGTGGGCGAGGTTCGCGTGGGCGGCGTCGGCAGGCGCGTGTCGAGCTTGGCGAAGCGCCGGTGCCGTTTGATGTCCTTGCGCGGAGCGACGATGCGATACGAGAACGGGACGCTCGACCTGCCGTCTTGCAGCTCGCGCACCTCGAAGCTCTTCGCGGTCTTGCGGCGAACATACAGCCCGCGACAGTCGGCGCCGGGCATGATGAATACGTGATATTCCGAAGTCACCACCTTGGCGAAATCGGCGTCGAGCCGCACGGTCGCGCGGCCTTTCTTGAGCTTCGCGGTGCCGAAATCCTCGAACCAGTGGTCGGGGCTCTCGACGCAATGGAGCACGCGCTGGGTGCCGTCGGGGAACGGCACCACGGCGTTTTTCACGGTCGCCGAAAGGGTGCCATTGACCGCCACGTTGCCCTGGAAGAGGCCGGCAAAGCCGGCGGGGTTGTTGGTCTGGCCGAAGATGCCGACGGAGTTGGAAAAGCCCACGACGCCCACGGCCGTGTTCGATGTGCCGATCACGCCCGGCCGGCTTCCCGACGAGCCGAACACCCCGGCGGCGTTCGGCACGTTGGGGTTGGCGACCGGCGGTCCCTGGGTGTTCGAAATCCCGGTGACGCCGGAGAGGTCGCCCGAAATGCTGTGGACGCCGGGACCGAAAAACGACACGGCGCGCAGCCCGATGCCGGTGAACGACGCGGCCTGCATGCCGTCTCCCGCGCGCGAGAAGCCCATGACGCCCGGTTGCGTGATCGCCGCGCCGAGCACGCCGGCGAGGAGGCCGCCAGGGACCGGCGGCGAATCCTCGACCTGGCCATAGACGCCGGGCTTGTTGAGGGACGTGCCGGCCACGCCGGTGGCGTCGTCGGATGACCCCATGACGCCGGCGGTCCGCGTGTAGCTGTTCTGCTGGTTCGGGCCGTCGCTGCCGCGGAATGCCAAGAGCCCGGCGGAGAGACCGAACAGGCGCGCCCCGAAGGTGAAGACCGGGTTGTTGTCTTCATTGGGAGGCGCGTAAAAGCCGGCGAAATTCGGCCCGGTGGCTTCGAAAAAATTGTCGATGGAAGTCATTGGCGTCTCCCGTGGATTGACGTGCGGCTGAACGCGCCGCAACCATACCGCGATTGGGGCGGGTCGACGACCGTCTTCCTGGACGGGGGGCCGTTAGCGCGCGATCGGCGTCCGCGCTACCAGCCGCGCGGCTCGGCCGCGAGACCGCGCCCGAGCGTATCGGCCAGCGCCTTGGCGGCACCCGCGTCCAGCGCCAGCAGTGGCGGCCGCGGATCGCCGCAGTCGCGCCCCATATGACGCAGCGCGGCCTTGAGCTCGGGCGCGCCGCCCGGCTTCATGGCCTGGCGCAAGGCCGCGACTTCCTCCTGGGCGGCGCGCGCCTCGAACAGCTTGCCGGCACGGCACGCATCATAGAGCCGGCGGGTGAGCTTAGGTGCCACCCCGGCGAGCGGCGCCAGCATTCCGGTCGCGCCGATCGCGGCCGCCGACACCATCAGCTCGTTGCCGGCCAGGAGCTGGAAATCCGGCCGCGGCTTGCGGGCGAGCGTCATCAGCTCGATCATGAACTGCCAGTCGAGGCTCTGGTCGATCAGCCCGGCGAAGTTGTCGAGCCGGCCGATCAGCTTGGCCATGAGCTCGGCCGTGACCTTGCTGCCCGCCATGTCGTCGGGCGCGTTGTGCACGAACAGCGGCACCTTCACGGCCGAACCTATCAGGGTGAAATGCTCCAGCACCATCGCGGGCGGCGGCGTCCAGTAATAAGGCGTGGTGGCGACGACCGCGGCCGCGCCCGCCCGCTCGGCGTGGCGCGCGAGCGCGGCCGCGAGTTCGCTGCCAGCCTCGCTCACATGCGCGATCACCGGCACTTTCGCATGCTTGACCGCAAATTCGACCACGGCGCGCTTCTCCGCGTCGGGCAGGCTCACCGACTCGGCGGCGTGCATGGGCAGCGCCAGCGCATCGGCGCCATGGCGCTGATGGAAATCGATCAGATTCGCGAACAGGTCGAAATCGATGCGGTGATCGCGCCCGAAGGGCATCACGGGCGCATGCACGAGACCAAGTTCAATCGCACTCATGAATATTCCTGAAATAAGGGTCCGGTCACCAGCCGTGCGGCTCGCTGTCCAGGATGCCGAGCTCCTCGAGCTGGCCCCGGATATAGGCCTGGCGTTCCTTGGTGGCGGTCGGCAGCGGCGGCCGGGTCGGGCCGACGTTGCGGCCCATCATCACCATGCCGCCTTTGAGCGAGGAGGGGTATTGGTCGCGAAAAAGGAGCCACAGCCAGGAGAGCTTGGTTTGCAGCTCGCGCGCGCGCGCCCAGTCGCCCGCCACGCAGGCGTCGAAGGTCTGGGCGCACAGGTTGGGGGCGATCGAGCCGGCCGCCGAATAGCAGCCGACCCCGCCGAGCGGCACCGAAGGAAGCAGGTATTCGACGCCGGTCAGCATGGCGAAATCGGGCCGCAGCTTCAGGGCGGCGCGCGAGATCTCCAAAAACTTCTCGCTGTTGAAGCTCGCCTCCTTCACGCCGACGAAATTGGGCAGGCGCTCGATCAGGCGCGACATCAGCTCGCCGGTGATCTCCACCCCCGCCAGATAGCTCGGCGAGTTGTAGGAGATGACGGGCAGGTCGATCGAGGTCGCCAGCCGCACGAAATAATCGTAGATCGCCTCGCGCGCCGGATTCCAGAAATAGGGCGTGATGGCGAGGATCCCGTCGGCGCCGATCTCCTGGGCGTGGCGCGCGAGCGCAAAGGTGTCGTCGACCGCGAGCGCGCTGACATGGATGGTGACCGGCACCCGGCCCGCCACCGTCTTGACCGCGGCTTCGGCGAAGAGCTTGCGCTCGGCGATCGTGAGGTTGAGCGACTCCGCCTTGTGGTGCGGCCACGAGATCGCCGGCGCGCCCTTGCGGACGTGGAAATCGAGCAGCCGCTCGAAGGTCGGCAGATCGAGGCTGTAGTCTTCCTTGAGCGGCGTGACGGGACTTTGCATCACCCCGCGGAACTTGTTCTGCATTTCATGGTCCCGCGATAAGCGGGCACAATGACCACAGGGCGGCCGCGATGACAATGGGCGTTGCGGGATGCTTACTCGGCGGCCATTGCTGGGCTGCCGGCCGACGGTTGTGCGTCGGGGGACGCGCGGGAGCAAGATGCGCCCCCGAGAACGCAGAATTTCGCGCAATGCGGATGGTTGAGCGGCACGGCCCGTGCCGCTTCGGCCAATGTCGAGCCCATCTCGAAAGCCGGGTCATAGGAGATCAGCGTGCAGGACAGGACGGCAGGGCGCTCCGCGCCCTTGCGCCGCACCACCATGCGGGAGCTGGCGCACATGACGGAGTCGGGCGACTTGCCCAGGATGTCCCAGCAGGCGTCGGTGATCTCCGGCACGTCGGCGCGCGCATCCATCTCGGGAAACAGCACCAGCGCGCCCGGATCCTGGGCGTCGACCGGGATCGCGTGCTCGGCGAACAACCGCGCGAAACCGGCCCGCTCGGCCGCCTCGTCCTCGCCCCACATGGTGCGGCCGGCGACCGCCACGTTGAAGCCGTGGTGCGCCAGCCAGACCAGGCCGTCGCGGGTGGGCGCAAACGTGTCGGGTCCGCGCTCGTCCTCGTGGCGCTCCGCCGTGTAGTGATCGAGCGACACGCGGATGACCAGCCGGTCGCCATAACGTCGGTGGAGCTCGAGGAGCTTCTGCTTGTGGCGCTGCATCGGCCGCATCGCATTGGTGAGCACCAGGGTCCGAAAACCGCGCCCAAGGCATTCTTCCAGCATCTCGAAGAGGTGCGGATTCATGAACGGCTCGCCGCCGGTGAATCCGATCTCGCCCGTCCCCCAGTCGTCGCGCGCGATCTCGTCGAGGTAGGGCCGGATGTCGGCGAGCTCCAGATAGGCCAGCCGGTCGTTGCGCGGACTCGACTCGATGTAGCAGTTGCGGCAGGTGATGTTGCACAGCGTGCCGGTGTTGAACCACAGCGTCGCGAGGCTCCTGAGCGCAACACGCGCGCGCGGCTCGCCCTTGGCGGTGCGCCGCGGATCCTTGAATTTTTCGCCGTCGATCGGCGGCGCGTTGCGGCGCGCGGCCGCGGGCCACAAATGCTCCAGCGACGCAGCCTTGGTTCGTCGGCGGGACCCCGTCTCGCCGGCGAACCCCCACAGCACCGAGCCCGGCACGATCGGGATTCCGGTTTGAACGATCTCGGCATACGGCAGCACGTCGCAGCTCGGCCACAACCCGCTTGCCAGCGCCACACGGTAGTCCGGCGGCAGGCCGGCCCGCGCCATGGCGGCGGCGGCGACTTCGTGGTCATAGGCCAGCGCGCAATGCTCGATCCGCAGCCCGCCGGCGACCGGCACGAGCAGGCTGTACCAGACCCGCGCGGTGCCGTCGTGCGCCGGCAACCCGACCACGCCCGCATTGTGCCACAGCCGGCCGCCGATGAACTGACTGAAGGGCAACCCGCAATGCCCGCCGATGACGCCCTCGGCGCCCGCCAGCGCGAGCTCGCGCCGCTTGGTCGCCGCGGCGGTCGAGGCGAAGACGAACTGGTTGATCCGGCTCACGCTGCCGTGGACGACCGCAAGGCGCTTGCCGCCGATGGCGAGATCGATGCGCCGCGGCAGCCCGGCGAGCCAGAGGCGGGCGTCGCGCCCCACCTGGGCGTCCGCATAGGCGAACCAGGCCGCCGACAATCGCTCGCAAGCGCTGCCCGCCGGATAGCCGCAACCGCAATCCTGCGCGCTCTGCGCCAGCTGCTCGTCGCAATTGCCCATGACGACATGGATGCCGGAGCGCCGCACCAACTCGATGGTGGCGACCGGATCGCCCCCATAGGCCACGAGGTCGCCGGTGCAAATGATGCGCGACGCCGGAATGCCTAGCCGCTCACCCTCGCGCAGCACGGCGGCGGTCGCCTGCAGATTGCCGTAAGGCCCTCCGAACACCACGGCGGGTCGATCGATTTGCAGCAGCAAGGTCTCGGCCATGCCTCACCCGGTTGGGGCGTGCGGGAACGAATGATGTGCAGGATAGTGAATGACCGCCGGCGCGGCAAAAAATCAACTCTACGTCAGTCGGGTGCGGCTAATACCCCTACTGACACATGCGGCCTCGTCATGCCCGGCCTTGTGCCGGGCATCCACGCCTACTGAATCGTCAGCACGCAAGACGTGGATGGCCGGGGCATAGGCGAGCGAAGCGACGCCGTTCTTCGAACGGCTATGCCCGGCCATGACGATGCGGACGGGGTTTCCTGCGGTGATGCCT
This sequence comes from Xanthobacteraceae bacterium, assembly GCA_036270895.1. GTDB lineage: Bacteria > Pseudomonadota > Alphaproteobacteria > Rhizobiales > Xanthobacteraceae > JAVDCA01. The sequence goes on along the minus strand of DATBBS010000350.1, from coordinate 6,389 downwards.
ACGACGCCAGCGTAATGACCGAGCTCTCGTATTGCTTGTTGCCCATGTCGGCGCCCGCAAAAATCTGGTGGCGCGCGATCCAGTCGAAGGATTCCTCGTAGGCCTCCTTGGTGTAGGGCTCGAACACCAGGCGCTCGCCGGGTCCCCAGCGGCGCGTATCCATCATGTCGTGGTAGCGAGTCGGGAACTCGTTCTTGTAGTAATGCGTGTAGAGGTCGGGCCGCAGGTCGATGTCGCGCTGGGCGCGCTTGAGGGCGCGGAAGAATTTTCGCAGATCTTCCGGATCGGGATTCCCGGTGACGATGGTGCCGATCATGAATGTCGTGTCGATCACCTTGCGGAAGCCGAGCTGCTCGACGAAGTAATAGGGCCCGCTGAACAGGGAGGCGGCCGGCACCTTGCGGTCGATCAGGAGCTCCATGCGCTTGAACAGGAGGCCGTCGTTGAACGACAGGTCGATCTTGTCGGCCGGCAGATACTGCTCGAGCGACTGGATCGTGGAATAGTGGCTGCCGGACTGGAAGCCGACCGAGATCGGAACGCCGGCGAGATCGGCGGGATTCTTCACCGGCGAGTCGGGCGGCACGAAAATGCCGGACGGCGACACCGAATAGACGTCGGCATAGAGCTTGCCCTTGCCGGTCGAGGCCGCGACGTTGACGGTCCAGTGGCAGGCGCAGCTGATGTCCGAGGTGCGGCCCTTCTCGAGCGACTGATAGGCGCCGACCTTCTTGCCCTGGTCGTGGATCTTTCCGTCGGTCTTCTGGACCAGTTCCTGAAAGACGTAATCGAGCCCTTCGTCCTTGAAGTAGCCTTTCTCCTCGGCGACCCATTCCTGCAGTCGGAAATGCGGCTCGATCACGAACTTGCTCATGCGGTCCTCCATTTGGGTGGCGCTCGTTGTCTTGTGCTGACCGATGCGCCGATCCGCCTGCGCGGTTCTGCGGTCAGCAGCAGCTCGGATCCTGTTTCCTGGCCTGGCGATGCTCGGCGACGCGGCGGGCGCGGATCATCCTGACGTGGTCGTCCATCAGCCGGCGCGCCCCGGCGGCATCCCGCATCTCGATCAGTGCCGCGAGCTCCTTGTGGACGTCGAGGATGCGGCGCGCCACTTTCGGGGTCAGCGTCGTGTTGCGCGAGGGCCATGACACGTTCTGCAGCGAGATGAACTGCACCACCAGCACGCGGTTGTGCGACGCCTCGGCGATGGCGAGATGGAATTCGCGGCTGGACAGCGTATAGGCGTCGACGTCGTCGATCTTGCGTTCGGCCTCGGCGAGGAGCCGCTTGATGCGCTCGTGGTCCGCCGCGGTGGCGTTCTCGGCGGCGAGCTCGGCCGCCATGCATTCGACCGCGCGCTGGGCGTCGAGGATCTCGCCCGCGCTTACGCCGGTGAGGTCGAGCTGGACCGCCAGCGCCTCCGCGAACAGTCGCGGATTGCCGCGCGCCACGCGGGCGCCGCCGCCTTTGCCCATGCGGATTTCGACGATGCCGAGCGCCTCGAGGGTGCGCAGCGCGTCGCGCGCCACGATGCGGCTCACCCCGTGGCGCGCCGCGAGGTCCTTCTCGGTGCCGAGAAAGTCGCCCGGCTTGAGGCGCTTGCCGAACAGGGCTTCGCGCACATCGGCGACGATCTGCGAGGAGAGCGACGCCGAGCGCCCGACCACGATATAGCCCGTTGTGCCGCCGATGGCGGCGGGGCCGAGCGGGCTGGCGGGCAGCGTTCTCATCGGGTCCCCGGGTGAAGGCGGACGCTGGTTCAAAAGTCCTAAAGATAGTATCTTTTGACCGGACGAGGTCAAGCGCGGTTTTCGGCGTTCTCAGGCTCCCCCTCGCGTGCAATCCTTTGCGGCAACCGGGAGGGAGCCGGATGATGGATTGGATGCGCAGCCTGGCCTTATCGGCGGCGCTCTGCCTGGCGGCGGCGTCCGCCGCCGCGCAGGGCTGGCCGGCGCGCCCGATCACCATCGTGGTGCCGGCGGCGCCCGGCGGCGTGACGGACGCGCTCGGCCGGGTGCTGGCGCAGCGCCTGACCGAGGCCTGGGGCCAGCAGGTGATCGTCGAGAACAAGCCGGGCGCCAACAACCAGCTCGCGGCCGAATATGTCGCCAAGTCGGCTCCCGACGGCTACACGCTGTTCATCGGCCCGGAGGTGACCTTCGTGGTCAATCCGAGCATCTACGCCAGGCTCGCCTATGATCCGGTGAAGGATTTCACCCCGATCAGCGGCCTCGTCACCATCAATCACGCCCTGATCGTCAATCCGGCGGTGCCGGCCGCGAGCGTGCAGGAGCTCATCGATCTCGCCAAAAGACGGCCCGGCGAGCTCAACTACGGCACCTTCGGCATCGGATCGAGCGGGCATCTCAACATGGAGATGCTGCAGGGGCTGGCGGGCGTGCGTTTCGTGCCGGTCCATTACAAGGGCGCAACGCCGGCGCTCACCGACGTGATCGCGGGTCATATCCAGCTGATGTTCATCAGCGTCGGCAGCGCGGTCCCGCAATGGCGGGAGGGCAAGGTCCGGATCCTCGCGGTCGGGGCCGCCAAGCGCCTCGCCGGCCTGCCCGAGATCCCGACCGTGGCCGAGAGCGGGCTGCCGGGCTACGAGGCCGTGTCCTGGTTCGGGCTATTCGGGCCGGCCGGGCTTGCGCCCGATGCGGTGGCGAAGCTCAATGGCGAGGTCCGCCATATCTTCGCCGACCCGGCGTTCCGAGCGGCATTCCTTGCGCCGCAGTTCTTCGAGTCGATCGCGGGACCGCCCGACGACCTCGCCGCCTTTCTGAAATCCGAAAAGGCGAAATGGGGCAGGGTGATCCGCGACGCCAAGATCAAGGTCGAGTGAGCGCATGGCCGACAAGAAGGATCCGCCCCAAGACCTAAAAGACCTCGCCGCATTCCGCGACAGCTATGTGGCGCTGTTCGGCACGCTTCCGGCGCTGCCGGCGGCGCGCTTCGCGTTTTCGGGCGAAACCGATCCGCAAGCCCTGCTGCTGCTCGAACGCCTGCGCGCGCATGCGTTCCATTCGGACGTGTTCGACACCAAGACCACCAACCTGATCCTGTTCGGCATGCTGCTGGTCGAGCATCATCCGGCCGCCCAGATGCACGCGCTGGCGGCGCGCCGCGCCGGCGCGAGCTGGGTCGAGCTGCACAAGGTGGTCGAGCTCGCCTCCGCGACCGGCGCGCTCGCGCCCGCCAACCAGGGCAGCGCGCTGCTTAAGGTGCTGCGCGACGCCGAAGAGGGGGGCGGTTAATCCACGGCGTCATTGCGGCGGAAGCGGGCAATCCACTATTTCTGGGGCTCAGCGACGAACGCCCAGACTACCGCCAACTGGGACGACCTCTTTATTCCGCATGACTCTGCGGCATTTTGATCGAGGTCCGGTCGATCGGGATTGGATATCCTGCCACGTCACGGCGGCGGATGTCCGAGAAGGCCCGTATGAGATATTGGGCCTTGCCAATAATGTACGGAGGAGACCCCGAATGAAAGCCTACGACCGCCTTCGCGGCGCGATGTTGAGTGCCGCTGTCTTGATCGGCGGCGCGATGCTGGTCCCTTCGGCGGCCGCGCAGGAATGGCCTGCGCGGAATATCACGGTCGTGGTTCCGCTCGGCGCGGGCAGCGCCAGCGACGTGATCGCGCGCGTGGTCATGGATCAGGTGGCCAAGCAGCTTGGCGCCACGATCGTGGTCGAGAACCGTCCCGGCGCCGGCGGCACCATCGGCGCCAACATGGTCGCGAAGTCCCCGCCGGACGGCTATACGATCCTGGCCTATGGGGCGATGGCGAGCGCGAATGCGCTCTACAAGAAGTTGCCCTTCGACGCGCTGAATGATTTCATCCCCGTGATCGCCCTGGGGCAGCAGCCGCTCGTGGTGATCGCGCCGCCTGCCCGAGGCTGGAAGACGCTCGGCGACCTGATCGCCGCCGCCAAGGCCAAGCCGGACGCGCTCAACTATTCCTCCGCCGGCGTCGGATCGGCGTCGCATTTTGGCGCCGAACGCATCCGCGCCAGCGCCGGCTTCGAGGCGCAGCACATTCCCTTCAAGGGCGCGGCCGAAGCGGTCACCGAGGTGGTCGCCGGACGCATCGATTTCAGCGTGCAGCTGTTCGCGACGACGATCTCGCTGTTGCGCGACAACCAGCTGGTCGCGCTGGCGGTCAGCTCCGACAACCGGACCTCCGTCATGCCGCAAGTGCCCACCACCATCGAAGCGGGCTTGCCGGCCAGCTCGGTCTACCCCTTCTACAGCGCGCTCTACGTCCCCGCCAACACGCCGCGCGACATCGTCGCCAAGCTCGAGCGGGAGACCGCCGCGGCGTTGCGCGCGCCGGCCGTGCAGGCCCAGTTCGCGCAGCTCGGCGTCGAACCCATGGCGATGAACCAGGAGCAATTCACAAAATTTTTCCGCAACGACGTCGCTGCCAATCTCGAGCTGGTAAAGATTGCCAAGATCCCGACGCAATAGGCCGCTCTGTCAAGACAGCACGCGAGCCGCGCTGACGCGAAATGCATCGCGGCGCGACGGCGCCATATGCCGAGATGAGCGGTCCCGGAAAACGCGCCGTCCTGCTCACGTTCGAAGGCCATCGCGCGTGGCGGGAGGCCCACGCGGTCACGCCGGCCCGCGATTACGGCACGAACGGGTAAATCACAGCAATTAAATCATAGTCATTTTTCGTCAGATCGCCACGTTCCGCTCAGCGCCGTCGGGCGAAAGCGCGCCAGGGAGAAAGATCGGGGGCTGCGCGTATCGCGGCAGCTGCCGCAGGAGTCCCATGTCCACAGCCTTACGCGACGGCGTCCAGCGCCTCGAACTAACCTCGCGGGTCACGATCGGCGTGCTCGCGCTGGGCAGCGGCGTTTACACCTTTCTCGGCGTCCGCGAACTGCTCAACGGCAACGCCACGGTCGTCCTCGTCGCGGCCGTGATCTATTCGGTCGCCGTCACGATCGGGATCTTCGCATTCTGGTCGTTCCTGATGCGGCTCATGCCCCATGTGCTCGACGGGGTCGGCCGGGCCCTGCTGCTTTTCGTCATGGTGATCGGTTCGCTGATGATCATCGCGATGTCGGCCTGGCTCAATGCCACCGCGATGGCGGGAGCGGCCGCCCTCGAACAGCACCTCGCAAATACGCTGCAGGACTACACCCGCGACCTCGACCAGGCGCATCGCTACGCTCTCTCGGCGCAGAGCCTTCTTCCGGACATCCAAATGGCGTCGGCGCGTTTCGGCCAGCTCGCCGACAGCGAGAAGACCGGCACGCTCACGGGAACGGCCGGTTCCGGCACGGTGGTGCAGCTTCTAAGCCAGATGTCGAACCAGCTCGGCGCCCTGTCGCGAACCGTCGAGCAATCAAGCGGGCAAGTAAAGGCGCTGTACGATCAGGGCGGCCAGCACCTCGCCACGATGCGAGAACTGGTCTCGAGCCGCGACCCGATCGGCCAGCGCACCGATGCTTTCGGCACCGAGGCAACGGCGCTGCTCGGGGTCATCGCCTCGCTGCAGCAGACCTCGGTCGCTTCCGCGGTCAAACGCGCGGCCGACGACCTCGCGGCGGGGTTCATCGCGCCGGCGGCGGGCGGCCGTACGGCAGACCTCGCGGGGCGCCAGACCGCCGTTGTGAGCCGGGTGCAGCAAGCGGTCGCCGCGCAATCGAAGGCGCTCTCAGCCGCGGCCGACACGATTCTCAACGATAAACCCGTCGAGCCGGCACGTTTCGTGCCGCTCTCACCCCCCGAGGCCATCTTGCGGTATGCGGGCGATTTCATTCCGAGCTGGGCGGGGGCCATCTCGATCGATCTCCTGCCGGCGGTGCTGGTCATCATCCTCGCCGTGGCGCATGCCGGCATCCGCCGCGAGGGCACACCGGTGGCGACTTTGACCTCCATGTCGGCGTCCGATCTCATCACTGCCATTCGGTTGGCGCGCGAGGTTGAAGCGGAGCAAGACGTCGCCCGCCCGCGGCTGACGGGTGCTGAAGCACGCGCATCCGGGCCGGCGGAGGAACAGATCCGGGGACCGGACGAGAGCGTAAAGCCTCGCGCGCTTGCGTCCGCCCGTGCGGGTGCCCAGAGGGATTGACCGCGGCCGTCCGCCTTCGTGCGCGGACCAAAGACTGGGTCGACCATGGTCCATGGTCAGACGTGATGTCAGGACGCCAACACCGGGCGCTGCGCGTTGCGCAGCCGCGCTAGAGCGGCACCATCCCCATCCAGAACATGGTCTTGTCGCCGACGTCGATGTCGTAGCCGCGCGCGAAGGTGAGCTTGCCGTCATCGCCGATACGGAATACCGACAGGCCGGCCGCTATCGTCTTGACCCCGCTGCCGTCGCGCACATCCACCGGCAGATTGTGCTGGGCCACCAGCAGGCGCCC
>DATBBS010000349.1:0-4211 GCA_036270895.1 Xanthobacteraceae bacterium | reverse complement strand
TCCCTGACGAGCGCGTGAGCAAACCGCATGTTGCAGGCCGCCGCCAAGATCCGACTGGTCGATATCGGCATCGTGTTTCGCCCGCGCGACCGCGAGCCGGTGGTCGCCTGCCGCGACGTGACTTTCGACGTGCCGGAGGGCTCGATCGTTTCTATCGTGGGGCCGTCGGGCTGCGGCAAGTCGACCTTGCTCAATATCGTGTCCGGCCTGATGGCGCCCAGCAAGGGGCTGGCGGAGGTCGACGGCCGCGCGGTCGACGGCATCCGTCACGACGTCGGCTACATGTTCGCGCGCGACGGGATGATGCCGTGGCGCACCGCGCTGCAGAATGTCGAGTTCGGCCTTGAGGTGCGCCGCATTCCCGATCGCCGCGAGATCGCGCGCGAATGGCTGCGCCGGGTCGGGCTCGACAAGTTCGAGGGCCATTACCGCCATGAGCTGTCGCAAGGCATGCGCCAGCGGGTCGCGGTGGCGCGCACCTTCGCGATCGAGCCCAATATCCTGCTGATGGACGAGCCGTTCGGCGCGCTCGACAGCCAGACCCGGCTTCTGCTGCAGGAGCTCTTCCTCGAGGTATGGGAGAAGCACAAGCGCACCGTGCTGTTCGTGACCCACGACCTGCACGAGGCGATCTTCCTGTCCGACGTGGTGATCGTCTCGACCAACCGTCCGGGCCGGGTCAAATCCATGGTACCGATCGACCTGCCGCGGCCGCGTCTGCCGCCGGCGGAACTTGCCGTGGCGCCGGAATTCCGCGACATCTATTCGCGGATCTGGGCGGACTTGAAGGATGAGGTGAGGAAGTTCGATTGATATTTTCGTCATGGCGAGGTGTGCGAAGCACGCCAAAGCAATCTCCGCCGCAGAGATTGCTTCGCTTCGCTCGCGATGACCGCCTTGTGGAGACCATGGAATGAAACCCACCAACACCATCGGCATCGCGGTGGTCGGCGCCGGGCGCATCGGGACGTTGCGCGCGCGGCTCGCCGCCAAGCATCCGTCGGTGTGTTTCCTGGCGATCTCCGACAGCGATCCGGCGCGCGCCCGCGCGCTCGCCGAGCAGACAGGCGCGGACTTTTACAGCGGCAGCAACGAGGAGGTCATCGGGCATCCGGACGTCACCGCCGTGATCGTGTCGACGCCGGAGCAGGAGCACACGGCCGCGGTCTGCGCCGCGCTCGAGCGCGGCGTGCCGGTGCTGGTCGAGAAGCCGATCGCGCTGTCGCTGAAGGACGCGGGCAAGATCCTCGCCGTCCTGCAGAAGACCGGCGGCAATCTGCGGGTCGGCTACAGCCGCCGCTACAAGGAATGCTTCCTGCGCGCCAAGGAGCAGATGAACCATGGCCGGCTCGGCCGCGTCGTGGGTGGCACCGCGCGGGTCTACAATTCGCGCGCCCAGGCCTTTGCGATCCTCAAGCGCGATCCGCATGCGACGCCCGTGCTCGACGTGCTCACTTACTATGTCGACCTGATGTGCTGGTTCCTCGAAGGCAACCATCCCGTCGAGGTGGTGGCGCGCGGCCAGCACGGCATCTTCAAGGCGGCGGGCTTCGGCGCCCATGACGTGACCTGGGCGATCGTGACCTTCGCCGACGGCGCGGTGGTCAATCTCGGCGTGAGCTACGCGCTGCCGGCGCGCTACCCGACGCTCGGGCAGTCGGACCGCGTCGAGCTCCTGGGTACCGAAGGCACCATGATCATCGACGACGACCACATGGATCACCTGCTGTTCTCGGAGAAAGGCATCCCGCACGCCTATGTGCCCGATCACGCGGTCGAGATGGCGTTTCTCGGCAGCAACACCGCGGGCGACTGGGCGGTCGGCGATTTCTGGGGTCCGCTCGGCAACGAGACGCGGGCCTGGCTCGACCACCTCGCGACCGGCGCCCCCACGGTCCACACCACGCCCGAGCAGGCGCGCGTCAACCTCGAGACCACGATAGCGATCGAGCGCGCGGTGGCGACCGGCGAGTCGGTGCGGCTCCCGCTGCAGGAAGAAGCGTAAATCGAGGAAGGCGTCTCAGTCGCTGCGCGACACCCGGGTGCCGGCGAGCTTGCGCCGCGTCTCGGAGGCGACGTTCGGGCCGATCGGCGTGAACTCCGCCGTCTTGTGCGTGTCGCCGCGCGAACCCTTGAACACCTGCAGGCTGCCGCCCGTCGCCACGATGTCGCCCGCCCGCAGGGTCGGATCGGTGGCGATGTCGACGCGCGCCAGCCCGAAAGGGTCGCGACCGTTGCAGGTGCAATCCGCAACCAGCCGCTCGCGATACACGAAGGCATTGGCGAGGTCGGCATAGCGCTCGCCGTCATTGCCCGTCGCGCCGTCGATGGCGCTGCCGCGATAGACGGCGGTCTTGGCGGCCGGGCACATGGCGGCGCAAACCTTGGCTGACGTCGATCTCGTGCTCGCCGCAGGCGATGACAGCGGGAAATATCGTCCGTCGCACAGCCTGACGCAGTAGGTGATGGAACCGCTTTGCGCGACGCCGCCCTGCGGGATGGCAGGCGGCGCCTGCAGATCCGGCATCCGTTGGGAATTGGGCGTCGGCTCCGCATAGGCGTTGGTCGGCGTAAAGCGGTCGTCGCGCGATCCGCCGAAGAAATTGGAGAGATTATGGAAGATCGACTGTTGCGCCGCCGCCTGGTGCGGAGCCGTCATGACCGCCATTCCGGCGATGACCGCGGCGCGCGCTATGCGCAGAGGGGCGTGGCGGTTCGCCGGTGGGTTGGACATGGGTTTGACGGTCAGTGCAGGCCGAAGGCGAAACCGGAATCGGACCGGGTGCTCACCCGCGCCGCCGGAGGGGCCGACACGGGAACGACGGCGACGGCCCTGCCAGGCGTCGCGGCGCGCGCCGCCGGCGCGGTCCGCTCGATCTGCGCCACCGGCGCATGACGCGACGATTGCGGCAGCACCACCACTTTGGTGCCCACCCGGACGCGGCTGTAGAGATCGGCCACGTCCTCGTTGGTCAGGCGGATGCAACCGCTCGACACCTGATGGCCGATGGTGGTCGGATCATTGGTGCCGTGAATGCGGTAGGCCGAATTGCCGAGATAGAGGGCGCGCGCCCCGAGCGGGTTGCCCGGTCCACCCGCCATGAAGCGCGGCAGATAAGGCTGGCGTGCAATCATCTCGGCGGGGGGAAACCAGTCGGGCCATTCGGCCGTCCGGCTGATGGTCTCGACACCCGACCAGGTGAAGCCTTCGCGGCCGACACCGATGCCGTAGCGCACCGCCTGGCCGCCCCCGACGACGAGATAGAGATAGGTATTCGGCGTATCCACCACGATGGTGCCCGGCGCCTCGCGCGTCGGATAGCTCACCAGCTGCCGGCGCAGCCGCGGCGCGAGCGTCTCGTCCTGGCCGTTGTTGCGGTAACCCGGGTCGTTGCGCAGGACCGGCTCGAACACCGACGACGGATAGGCGTCGGGCGCCGCAAGCGCATAAGGCCCGGCAAATGAAGGCAGAGTGGCGAGCGCGACGCCGCAGGCCGCGAACGTCACAACGACAAGCGCATGGCTTCTGGGATTACGCATGGTGGGCCCCGTGTGCTGACCAATTCCGTCACAACAACATTCGATCGCGCACGCGGGTTCCACCAATTATGGCGGATTGTCGACTTTATTGATGGTCGAGGGGGATGGGAGATGCGAAATGGATTCATCGCGCGATGGATCGCGCAGATCATCGCGCCGCCGAGCCGTCGGCGAGCGCGGGCGCTACGGCGCCCTCAAGCGGCCGGCAGATGCGGCCGCTCGCCATAGGTCCACCGGGTGAGGAAGCCGTCCTTGACGTCCTCCACCAGGACCTTGGCGCCGCTTTCGCGCCGCCCGATCTCCTTTGCGGCGTCGATTGCGAACAGAAGCGCTTCGTCGCGGCTGCGATACGGGCCGAACAGCTGGTTACGGAATTTGATCTTCCACTCGTCCCCGCTCTGCACGACGAAATACTGTGCCAAGTTCATGCCATCCTCCGATCGGTGTTGCTTCTTGCTTCGGTCGGTCATTGAACGAAATACACGCCGCGCCGCAACGTTCCGGACACGCCATCCGCAAGAGTCAACGCGTGTACCGACACCAATGCGCCTCAGCCGTTCTGCACGCGGCGGCCGACATCGCTCTCATTCTGGACCAGGCAGCGGCCGGTGAGACGGGCGAGTTGCGGCTGCGAGATCGGGCTCGCAAGCGGGTCGCAGCCGATCGGGACC
>DATBBS010000348.1:0-9039 GCA_036270895.1 Xanthobacteraceae bacterium | reverse complement strand
CGGCCGGCACCCGGTAGGCCGCATCGGCGCCGGTGCGGAACATGCTGAGCGGCCCGCCGCGCTGGAACGCGAAACGGATCGCCGCCGCCATGAAGCCGGAGATCGCCGCCGACGCGCCGATCATCGGCACAACGGCGCCCTTGTGGGTCGCGAGGTGCATCGCCGCGCCGGCGGCGGCCGTGACGGCGAAGAAGGCGAGGAACCGCAAGCTGCCGAACCGGCGCGCCACCGCGGAGCCGAACGGCAGGAGCCATATCGTGTTGACGCCGAGATGCATGGCGTCGCCGTGGATGAACGCATAGCTGATGAAGGTCCAGATATCGGCGCCCCACCCGCCCGGCAACGCGCCGTCCACCGCAATCGTCGGATCGTAGCGCGCCGGGATGAATGCGAAGGTGAGCAGAAAGTCGATATCCTCGTCACCGGTGAGCAGATAAGTGCGCGCGAGATGCACGAGCACGCACACCACAATGACGGCAATGACGGCGGCCGGCACGTTGAAGATTGGTTCGGAGCGCTGGGTCACGCCGGAAATCCGTGCAATGGGCGGGAAGACGACAGATAGGCGGTCGCAACGCGCGGGGCAAGGATGCCGAGCGCCGAATAGCGTGTAGCGATCGGGAGCCGTTGGAGCGCCGCGCGCGACTGCCTGTGTACACGTCGACTTGCTGTTCGCGATTGACCGGCACTTCGCTCGCCTCTCCGACATTTGGTCCGCCGCGGCCCCCGGGCCCGGCCCGCCAACCCGCGTCCCCATTAACGCTAACCCGCGACGCCCGCGCCTCGCTCATGCCGGGGGCCGCGCCCGGCACGGCCCGTGCTCCGCTGTCTCCAACTTCGCAGGAAACACGCCTGCACCCGCGTGCCTGTCCCGAACCAGGACAGCGGACCGCGCGGGACGCAACAAGATGAGACAGGGCTGGCCCATGAAAAGCGCATCCACCAGCAAATTATTCGCCTATTGGAACGAGCGGCGCGGCAGCCGGCTCGCCCCCGAGCGCGGCGACATCGAGCCGGGCGCCATCCGGGACATCCTCGGCGACAGCTTCATCATCGCGTTCGATCCCGAGACGGATCATCCCTTCCGGCTCGCCGGCACGCGCGTGTGCGCGCTGTTCGGCCGCGAGCTCAAGGGCGAGCCGTTCGTGCAACTGTGGGACCTCGGGAGCCGCAAGGCCCTGCGTGACATGACCACGATCGTCGCCGACGAGGCGGTCGCGACCGTCGCCGGGGCGCGCGCCAGGACCGCGCAAGGCTCGACGGCGGATCTCGAGCTGCTGCTGCTTCCGCTGTATCACCGCGGCAAGATGCATGTGCGGCTGCTCGGTTTGCTGGCGCCGATCGAGACCCCTTATTGGGTCGGCACCGAGCATGTCGTGACGCTGACGCTCGGCGCCATGCGCCATCTCGGCCCGGCGATCGAGACCATCTCGGCACCCCGATTCGGCAAGCGAGCCGCACCCGGCAAGGTACGGGGCGGACTCACTATTTATGAGGGCGGAAGGGACTGAAGGCGAAATCGCAACGGCATGCCGTTGCGGCGCAAAGCGCCTCTTTTGCGACTCCCGCGCGCCGCCTTCCTAAACGGGACGTTAACTCCCTGCTCCTAGGCTGCGACGGTCCACGACTCGAAACGCAGGTCGGGGCCCATACGGACAGGTCGAGGCGCAGGATGGCGCTGGTGCAAACAGTGCAGACGAGGCCCAAAATACTTCCACTCGCGGAGGAACGCCGGCGTTTTCAGCGCGTGCGCGTCAATGTGCTCGGACGCTACATGCTGTCGGATCGCAACGAATATCCGTGTCAGGTCGCCAACATGTCGCCCGGCGGCATGGCGCTGATCGTCCCGGTGAGCGGCCAGGAGGGCGAGCGCGTGATCGCCTATATCGATCACCTCGGCCGGCTCGAGGGCAAGATCGCCCGGCTCTACCAGAACGGCTTCGCCATGACGGTGTCGGCGACGCCGCGCAAGCGCGACAAGCTCGCGGCCCAGCTCACTTGGCTCGCCAACCGTCATATCCTCAATCTTCCCGAAGACCGCCGCCACGGCCGCATCATCCCCCGCAAGCCGGTCACCCAGCTCGCCATGCCGAATGGCGTCAAGCTCACCTGCCGCATCATCGACCTGTCGTTGTCGGGCGCCGCCATCACGACCGATCAGCGGCCCGCGATCGGGATGCTGGTCAACCTCGGCTCCGTGCAGGGTCGCGTGGTGCGCCACCTCGACGACGGCTTCGCGGTCGAGTTCACCCGGGCGCAGCATCCCGACTTCCTCGAAGAGAGCGTTTGCGGACCGTAAACGCCTTCGCTCCATTTGGACGCGAAAACGCGGGCCCGGTCGGGCCAGCGCGGCGTTTGGGGGCCCTGCCCGGAGGGCCGCCCGAGGGGATCAAACGTTAAATTGCCGCGCAAAAACGTGGTTCGGCGCCGCCCGGCTGGGTTTCGGCACGTTAAAGCTCAAATTTGAATCAAATTCGATTATCTCGCATTTTACGCTAATTTTAATACAGTAGAGTTCTAATTTTCGCCAGTTTAGCCGCAGCTTTTACTCAAAACGACTTGCGCGACTTAGGTCGACTGCAAAAACTCTGTGCGAAACATGGCCCCAGGACGACGACAGGGGGCCGTGATGACTTCCGTATCCATAGAGCTTCCGCCCAAGCGGCGTGCGGTCCTGGTGGCCTGCGGCTATGCGGTGCTGCTCGCCGCGGCGGTCCTGCCGGTGCAGAGCACGCATGCGGCCGACCGCCTCGCCTATATGGCGGTGGCCAGCGAGTCGCGCGCCCCGATCGGCTGGGTCGAGTTCTGCGCCCAGGAGCCGACCGAATGCGCGGGCGGCACCAGCACGCCGCGCGACGTCGTCCTGTCCCCCCGGGCGTGGCGCGATCTCGTGCAGATCAACACCTGGGTCAACAACGCAATCAAGCCGATGACCGACCTCGATCATTGGGGCGTCGTCGAGAAGTGGTCCTATCCGGACGATGGTTACGGCGACTGCGAGGACTACGTGCTTTTGAAACGGCGCATGTTGATGCAGTCGGGCTGGCCGCGCGAAGCGCTGCTGATCACGGTGGTGCGCGACAAGAAGGACGAAGGCCACGCCGTGCTCACCGTCAAGACCGACCGGGGCGACTACGTGCTCGATAACCAGGCCGAGGATGTCGTCCTGTGGTCGGAGACCGGCTACCGCTTCGTCAAGCGCCAGTCGCAGTCCGACCCCAATGTGTGGGTGTCGCTGGGCGATCCGCGACCGGCCACCGCCACCGCCACTGCGTATTGAACGCACATCGAATTCGAACAAGGAGCTACGCGTCCCCGGTCACGTCCCCACCCCTCCCCGTCCCCAGACCGGGTTCGCGCGCGGCCGGCTCTCCCCCAGGAGCCGGCCGCACCTTTTTGGGATGGGCCTCAACCGTGCGGCGGGCCGCCCTACGGCGCCCGCGACGCCGTAAAGGCGGCGATCGCCAGCATGTCGTCGACGCTCAGCTTCTCGACCACCGCCTTCATCAGCGCGGCCGAGACGCCGACGCGCTCGCCGTTCTGCATGCTCCAGAGTTGGCGCACGATATAGTTGGGATGGCGTCCGGCGAGCGCCGGCACCTCGCCCAGTCCATGCAAGGTCGGGCCGTGGCAGATGCCGCACGCAATCGTCGTGCCGCCGCCGGTCGCGACCAGCGCCTCGCCCCGCGCGATGCTGCCCTTCGGCACATAGGCGACGAAGCCGGAGCGCGGATCGCGATTGAGCACGATGTCCTCGTCCTCCGGGATCTCGATGATGCGGTTGCCGAGCGGCTCGCTGCCGCCGTCGGGATGCGCCAGCCGCTTGTTGCCGCGGCCGATGAAGGTTTTCGGCACGGTGTCGGTCTCGACCACCCGGATCCAGGGGCGCGGCTTGAGCGCGGCGAAATACTCGGCGGCCGAGCGGATCTCCTGGTCGGTGATGACCTTGGCCATCGCGATCATCGTGCCGGAGCCTTTGCGATCGCCACTTTTGTAGTCGGCCATCTGGCGAACGAAATAGCCGACCGGGAGACCCGCCACATAGGCCGACTCGTCGTGGCCGGTGCCGGTCGGGAGATGGCAGGACCCGCAGGCGCGCACCGCCGCCTCCTTGTTGCCGTGCGCGACGACCGGCGGCATCGGCGGGTGCATGTCGGGGAACCAGTCGGGCGCGTTGAACAGATCGTCGATCTGGTCGCGCGTCAGCGCGAGCGTGCTGCCGGGGGCGGTCTTCGGCTTGCCGTCGTCTTTCGACGGCGGAAGCATCTTGTCGGTCACCGGGAATGCCCAGTCGGGGCGCTCGGCGCCGGCGACGACGGCGGGCGCCAGACAAGAGACCAGGCCGACCACCAGCAGGCAGGCGAAATTCCTCATGAGGCTCCCCTTCGCGTGTTCTTGCGCGTCCCGCTGGACGCTTGCGGCGATATTGGGCTGCCGTTTTCCGGATGACAACCGCGCATCCGGCGCGCGGCGCGCGCCCACCGCATCACGGCGTGCTTCTTTCTTCCGGTGGCTTGATGTGACGGAAACAAAACAGCAAGGCCACGTCGTAGACGATCTTCAACGTCCCGCACACGACCAGCGGCATTCCCGAAAACGACGTGGCCAGCAGGATGCCGGTCAAGGCCGGGCTGACCGACGAGGCGAGGCTGCGGGGCACGGCGGTCACGCTCGCCGCCGCGGTGCGCTCGGCGGGCGTCACCACCGCCATGACGTAGGACGTGCGGGTCGGAACGTCCATCTGCGAGAGCGCGGAGCGCAGCAGCAGCAGGCCGAGCGTGACGTAAAGGTTCGACGAGAACGCCGCCACGATGAGAAACAGGCTCGACGGGATGTGGGTGAACACCATCGTGTTCACGAGCCCGATGGAGCGGGCGAGCCGGGCCGCCACCGGATAGGAGAAGGCGCTGAGCGCGCTCGACCAGAAGAAGAACAGGCTCGCGGCCGACAGCGACAGATCGAAGCGCTCGAACAGCCATAGTGCGAGCAGCGATTGCACCACGAAACCGCCCGCGAAGGCGTCGAGGCTGAACAGCGCGGCCAGCTTGTAGACGACCCCGCGCGAGGGCCCGAGCGGCGCGCTCGCCCGGGTCTCGTCCATGCGCACATGCGGGAGACGCCGGTAGAGCGCGGCGCTCACGAGTCCGAGGATCGCATAGAGGCCGAACATGAGCCGGAAGGCGGCGAGCTCGCCGATCCCGGCCCGCGTGCCGAAATCCGGCAGCGCCGCCGCCAGGGCGCCGGCCGCCATCGCGAGCGTGCCGATCAGGCTGTAGCGGGCGAAGGCCCGCGTTCGCTCCTCGTCGGGCACACCATGCGCCAGCATGGCGTGCTCGAGCGGGACCAGCACGCCGAGGTCGCCGGTCGACGGATTGATGGTTCCGACGAAGGCCACGAGCGCAATGACGGCGACGTGCTCGGAGAGCGGAAACGCCGCTCCGGTGCAGGCCATCAGCACGGCGCCGCCCAGCAGCAGGTTGCGCAGGTCGTGGCGCGGCGCGATGAAGCCAACGGCCAGCGTCAGCAGCGCGGTTCCGAGCAGCGAAGCCGCCGCGACGTAGCCGATGCGCGCCGGATCGAATCCGATCGCCGTCAGATAGGCGGGAAGGATGATGATCGCGAAACCGTCGCCGAAGCCGCGCACCGCGCGGGCCGCAAAAAGGAGACGAACGTCGGAGCGTATAGGGGTCTTTTGACTCGGTTTCACGGCAGCGTCTTGATCTCGATGCGATCGAAGCGGGTGACGCTGTCCGACTTGGTCCACAACGCAACCCTGCCGGCGCCCGCGATCGTGTCGTCGGTCGCCGTGTAGAGCTCCTTGCCGTCGAACATGATGGTGAAGCGGTCGCCCTCCGCCTTGAGCCCGAGCGTGTGCCAAGCGCCCGCCGAAACCTTGAGATCGGCGCCCTCGATCTGCTCCCGGCGGCCTTTGACCACGCGATAGAAACGGACATTGTCCTCGAGCGCATTGGCGCGCACCACGTAATAGTTGTCGGGATCGGTGAGCCGCACCACGATGCCGGCGGCGCGATCGACGTTTCCGGCCACGGCCTTGAAACGCAACGAGACGTCGACATTGCGGGCGGAGAGCGGCCGATGGATCGCCAGCGGAAAACGATAGTCGGTCCGCTCGGTGCTCGACTGCTCGATCGCGCGGCCGCCGCTCGCGGTCGTGTCGGCGACCACGCTCCACTGCCCCGGCCCGCCTTGCCCCGTCAGCCCGAAATCGAAATCCTCCGGCGGCACGCCCACACCCATCGACTCGACTGCGATCATGATCGTCACTCCTTGAGCATTGCCGGCCGATGGCGCGCATGCCAGCGCGCATGCGGCGAGCGCCGCCGTGACCAGCCTGGTTGATGGAAAAATCGAAAGCCTGCTTCCGTCCATGCGCAAACTCCTCGAAACGCCGAGTGTTGCGCAGCGCTTGGACGGGTATGGCCGTCTGACGGGGAGCCTGCGTTTCCCCGTGAGGCGATCCTATGCGGTGGCCAACCGCGGAGCAATCCCGCAGCGCGTCCCGGCGGCCTCACCCGACCGGTTTGAGGCCCTTGGCGTATTGCTGGGAACGCCGGACATAGGTGTCGGCCGCACCCAGGATCATCGCTTGCGCCTTCTCGTCCAGGCTTCGCACCGCGCGCGCCGGGCTGCCCAGGATCAGCGAGTTGTCGGGGAAGCTCTTTCCTTCGGTGACCAGCGCACCGGCGCCGACCAGGCTGTTGGCGCCGATCTTCGCGCCGTTGAGCACGATCGCGCCCATGCCGATCAGGCTGTTATCGCCGACCGTGCAGCCGTGCAGGATCACGTTGTGGCCGATGACGCAATTCGAGCCGATCACCATCGGGAATCCGGGATCGGTGTGCAGCGTCGAATTGTCCTGGATCTGCGAGCGCTCGCCCAGCTCGATCCACTCGTTGTCGCCGCGCAGCACCGCACCGAACCAGACGCTGGTGTCGCGCTTGAGGCGCACGCGGCCGATCAGCACCGCGGTCTCGGCGACCCAGTAGGCGCCTGCGCCCGGGAATTCCGGCTTGACCCCATCGAGCTCGTAGATCGGCATGCGCGCGCTCCGGTTTCGACAGGCGCGACCATGCCACCGCGCCTTGACGTGGCGCAAGCGGGCGCGACGCAACCCCAAGTGCCGAAGTCCGCAGGAGAGATATCAGGCGACGAACAGGCCGATCGCCTCGAGCGCCATCATCACGACGGTACCCGACATGATGCTCCAGATGCCGGCGATGATGGTCGCAATCATGACGGCTTCGAAGCGGCGCCGCTCGATCCGGCGCCCCCGGATGGTATTGCGCATGATGATGAAGGGCGCCGCGAAAGCGAGAAACGGGATGGCGGCAAACGTCGACGGGTGCGGCCCCTGCTCGAGCAGCCGGAAGCTCGCGGGCCGTTGCGTCACCGCCTGATAGCCGCTCGAGATAAGCCCGGCGACCGCGAAACCGATCATCAGCGCCAGAAAGGACTGGACCGACTCGGGCGATATGGACTGGAAGAGACTCGGCACGCCCGGAACTCCACATGTGCCCCCGGAGGCGGTGAGCCCCCAGAGGTCCCCGACCCCTTACGGAACCGGAAAACGCCGCCCCGCATGTGTGCCGAATCGCAGCCGCGAAGGCCATGACATCCTTAAAAAAGGGTAAACGCGCCGCCGGGACCCGGCCGGCGGCGGGCCGGCCCTGCCCACCCCCCGTGCCATACTCCGGTGCTGATTCGTGGAATTGAGGCCCTCACCATGGCGATCCTGGCGGAACATCGACGCGCGGCCGGCCGCCGGGCGGCCGGGGGCCTCATGGCGCTCCCGCTGCTGGCGCTGTTCGGGCTCGCCATCATGGGGCTCGGCTACGTGATCTATGCGCTATGGCCGCGCTGGCCTGATGCGCCGGTGGCCGCCGACGCCCCCGCCCTCCCGGTCGTGGTCGCGGGCGTGCCGTTCAACGTTCCGCCGCAAGCCATCCGGGCGGCGGTCCAGCGCCGCGCCGGAAGCCAGGAGCGGCTCGACCTCGTTTACCTATGGCCTTCGCTCACGCCGCCGGGTCCGGACGCCCCGACCGCCGGGCTCGCCGAGCGCGACCGCGTGTTCGTCACCATCACGGCGGCGGCCTCGCTGCCGCCGGTCGAGCGGCTCAAGAACATTTATCCGCGCTACGTCGCCACTGATCCCAGCCCGGCGCCCGAGGGCCTGTCGGTCGTGGGATTTCGCGACGGCACGCCCTATCGGGGCGAGGATCTCGCCTTCGATCCCGTGGCGCCGGAAAGATTCCTCGCGCGCTGCGCGCGCGCCAGCCATCCGCTCACGCCCCCCGCTTGTCTCTACGAGCGGCGCGTCGACGACGCCGACGTCACGGTGCGATTTCCGCGTGACTGGCTCGAAAGCTGGCGCGATGTTGCGGCCGGACTCGACCGGTTGATCGGGCAGCTGCGGCCGGCGGGCGGCTCATAGGCGTCCGCCGCGGCGACGCCCGGTCGAGCTGGATCAATCCAGGTCGGTGCCGAGGATCGCCATCTGGAAGTTATACGAGCGCTCGTTGTCCTCGTCGTCGACGAACAAAACGCCGATGAATTCCTCGCCGACATAGACTTCCGCCGAATCGTCCTTCTTGGGCCGCGGCACCACGCGCAGCCGCGCGTTGCCGAACAGCCGCCGCATATAAGCTTCGATTTTCCTGATTTCCTGGATATCCACCGCTGACTCCCGTGCGTCCTGTTCGATCGAAAAGCGCGCAAACCGCTCCAGCCTATTGATTCCAGCCGATTCCCCGAGGCGAACCGGACGTCCGTCCGGAGCAAATCCGGTCTTGCCCGCAGCGAATCACAGACCGAGGTCGTTTACCATTTGATCCATGGTGCGCGAAGGCTCGGCGCAGCCCGCCTCGCCGACCACCCGGCCCGGCACGCCGGCGACCGTGGTGTTGTGCGGCACCGCCTTGAGCACGACCGAACCCGCCGCGATGCGCGCGCAATGGCCCACCGTGATATTGCCGAGGATTTTCGCCCCCGCCCCGATCATGACGCCGCGTCCGATCTTGG
>DATBBS010000347.1:0-11468 GCA_036270895.1 Xanthobacteraceae bacterium | reverse complement strand
TGTTCCTCGGCAAAGGCGAGCAATTCGGTCGGAGTTTTGGACTTGAGGTCCTGGAGTTTCATTTCCCGCATGCGGGTTATTCCTGTGAAAACGACCGGCGAAGGAGGCGGGACCGGTCGGGGAGGCGGAAGGAAGGGAATCGCAGGTCTTTGGGAGAGGTCGGGGGGATCTAGCCCCTGAACCCGATGTGACCCCCAGTCATGGACCGGTACGTGTCGACATCTGCCTGCGCTCGGGGAGATAACATGAACGTAGGCGATCCGCGCCCAACAAGCAAGGCCCCGCGCGCCGCGCTGTGGACGCCGATGGGCGCCCTCAAAACGGCTTGAGCACCACCAGAAGCACGATTCCGATCATCAATACTGTAGGTATCTCATTGATAATGCGAAAGTATTTAGGCGAATGGCCATTCTCGTCGGCGCCGAATTCGCGCACATGTTGTGCCAGCATGCCGTGGACCCCCGACATCACGAACACGAGGATGACCTTGGCCTGAAACCAGCCCGCCCAGGCCCAGCCGCCCAGCCAAGCGAGCCACAATCCGAACACCCAGGTGGCGATCATGGCCGGGTTGATGATCGCCCGCAGCAGCCGGCGCTCCATCGTCTTGAAGGTCTCGGACTGCGGCGACCCCCGGGGCGCGGCGCAGTGATAGACGAAAAGCCGCGGCAGATAGAGCATCCCGGCCATCCAGGCGATGACCGCGATGATGTGGAAGGCCTTCACCCACTCGTACACGACAGACTCCGTTCACTGACGCCGGCGCACGCGCGCCAGCATCTGCTCCACATGGGCGATCGGCGTTTGCGGCAGGATGCCGTGTCCCAGGTTGAAGATGAAGGGCCCGGCCGCGAAGGCCGCCAGCACCTCGTCGGTCGCGCTGTCGAGCGCAGCGCCGCCGGCCAGCAACGCCAAGGGATCGAGATTGCCCTGCACCGGCCGGCGGCTCTGAATCCGCGCGCGCGCGAAGTCGCGATCGATCATCCAATCCAGGCCCACCGCATCGACCGCCACCTGCTCGGCATAACGCGCGAGCGAGGTCCCTGCCCCGCGCGGAAAGCCGATGATTTTCGCATTCGGCACGCGCTCACGCAGATTGGCGACGATTCGCCGGGTCGGCTCGACGCACCAGCGATCGAACTCCTGGCCGCCCAACACGCCGGCCCAGGTATCGAAAATCTGTACCGCATCGACGCCGGCGGAAAATTGCTCGGCCAGATAGTCGCTCGATGCTTGCACCAGAATATCGATCAAAGCCGCGAAGGCCGTCGGCTCGCGATAGGCGACGAGTCTTGCGGGCGCCTGGTCGGGCGTGCCGTGTCCGGCCACCATGTAGGTCGCGACCGTCCAGGGCGCGCCGCAAAAACCCAGAAGCGCAATGTCGGAGGCGAGCTCGTGTCGCACGCGACGAACCGTCTCGTAGACCGGCGCCAGCGCCGCCTGGTCGATGCGCTCCCGCAATGACGCAATCTCTTTCGCACCCATGGGCGGCGCCAGCACCGGACCCTCGCCCGCGCTGAACCTGACGGTCTGCCCGAGCGCGTGCGGCACCACCAGGATGTCGGAGAACAGGATGGCCGCGTCGAATCCGAACCGTCGGATGGGCTGCAGCGTGACCTCGGCGGCCAGCTTCGGCGTAAAGCAGAGATCGAGAAAGCCGGGGACCGTTTCGCGGATCTTGCGATATTCGGGAAGATAGCGGCCAGCCTGCCGCATCATCCAGATCGGTGGAATCGCGCTGCGATGTCCGGACAGGACGTCGAGAAGAGGCGATTTGTACACGGGAGGCATGATTAACCGTTCTTCTAAAAAAACTATCTTAGATTCTGTTTGTTGAGTCTTTTAGGGGCGGGAAAAGACTCACGACTCGCAGCGCACAGCCAACGACAGTGTTTCGCCCAGACCGAAATCGGCGGCGGCACGTTACCCACATTATCAACAGCTTGAATTCTCATTTACTTACAAGACCTTGAAGCACGCTCGCGGGTGTCCTCGGGGTTTCCCCCAGTGTTGTTCGCGGCGATCTATTCGGCAAGCGGATTCACCCCCTCGCCTGTGACTATGTGGGTTGATCTCCGGGGCGCCGCGGCGGCGTGCTTGCACCTGCCGCCAAGGCGTGGCCTTCTCCCCGCTGACCCCCGGTTTTCCACAGCGCGGCGCGATGCCATCCAAGACCACGAGCTTCTTCCATCTCCACCTCGTCTCGGATTCCACGGGCGAGACGCTGGTCACGGTGGCGCGCGCCGCGGCCGCCCAATATGCCACCGTTCATCCCGTGGAGCACATCTATCCGGCGGTGCGCACCAACCGGCAGCTCGATCGCGTGCTGGCCGAGATCGAGTCCGAGCCGGGCGTGGTTCTCTACACGCTGCTGGAGCCCGACCTGATCGGGCGGCTGGAGGAGAAATCGCGCGAGCTCGGCCTGCCCTGCCTGTCGATCCTCGGTCCGGTGCTGCGGCTTTTCCAATCCTATCTCGGCGCCGAATCGACCCACCGGGTCGGCGCGCAGCACATGCTCAATGCGGAATATTTCAAGCGCATCGACGCGCTCAATTACACGATGCTCCATGACGACGGACAGCTGCCGGACGACCTCGACAGCGCCGACGTTGTGCTGGTCGGCGTGTCGCGCACTTCGAAGACGCCGACCTCGATCTATCTCGCCAATCGCGGCGTGAAGACCGCCAACATTCCGCTGGTTCCCGGAATGGCGATCCCGCCGCAGCTCGAGCACGTGAAGCTCGCGCTGGTGGTCGGCCTCACCGCGAGCCCGGAGCGGATCGTGCAGATCCGCCAGAACCGCCTGCTCGGCCTCAAGGCGCATCGCGAAGGCGACCAGTATATCGACCGCCAGGCGGTGGCCGAGGAGATCGCCTTCGCGCGCCGCCTGTGCGGCAAGCACAACTGGCCGATCATCGACGTCACGCGCCGCTCGATCGAAGAGACCGCCTCCGCGGTGATCGCGCTCTTGGCCGAGCGTCGCCGCCAACCGGTGGATTGAGATGTCGCTCTGGCTCGCCGCCCAACCGCTGGTGCTCGCCTCGAAAAGCGCGGCGCGCCGCGCCATCATCGAGGCGGCGGGAATCCCCCTCGAGATCGTGTCCGCCGACATCGACGAACGCGGCGTGGAAGCGCGCGCCGGCCCGCTCGGCGCCGGCGACGCGGCGGTGCTGCTGGCGCGCGAAAAGGCGCGCGTCGGCGGCGCCCGGATCAAGGGTCGCTTCGTGGTGGGCGCCGACCAGACCTTGGCGCTCGGCCGCGCGCGCTTCACCAAGCCTTTCGATCGCGATACGGCGCGCGAGCAGCTGCATGCGCTCTCGGGCCGCACCCACGAGCTTCATTCGGCGGTCGCGGTCGCGCGCGACGGCCGGGTGGTGTTCAGCCATGTGGACACCGCCAGGCTGACCATGCGGGCGTTGTCCGAGCGCTTCCTCGACGCCTATCTGGACGCCGCCGGCACGGCGGTGACCGCCAGCGTCGGCGGCTATCAGCTCGAAGGCCTGGGATGCCACCTGTTCGAGAAGGTCGAAGGCGACCACTTCACCATCCTGGGGCTTCCGCTGTTCGCGCTGCTGGCTTTTCTGCGGCGGGAAGGGTGCCTGGCGGGCTGACGCCCGTCGCGATGGCGCAATACCAATCGTCCCGTGGCTCGACCCATCCGCATCGTCATGGCCGGGCTTGTCCCGGCCATCCACGTCTTTCTTTTACGTGAGTCGCGTTGTAAGGCGTGGATGCCCGGGACATAGGCGAGCGAAGCGACGCCGTTCTTCGAACGGCTATGCCCGGGCATGACGAGTCAGCCGCAATCTTTGACAGACATTTCGGAATCATACGCTGACTCACGCGCAAGAATGCAGGCACGCATGGTCATCCTCGGCCTCACGGGCTCGATCGGAATGGGCAAGTCGACGACCGCGGATTTCTTCGCCGAGGCCGGCGTGCCGGTGCATGACGCGGACGCCGCCGTTCACCGGCTCTATGCCGGCGCCGCCGCGCCGGCGATCGAAGCCGCGTTTCCCGGCACCACCGCGAGCGGCAAGGTCGATCGCGGCAAGCTCGCCGAGCGGGTCATCGACGATCCGGCGGCGCTCAAGCGGCTGGAGGCGATCGTGCACCCGCTGGTCCGGCGCGACGAGGAGCGCTTTTTGCAGGCGGCCGAAGGCGCCGGCGCCGGCGTGGCGGTGCTCAATATCCCGCTCTTGTTCGAGACCGGCGGCGAGCAGCGCTGCGACGCGGTCGTGGTGGTGTCGGCGCCGCCCGAGATGCAGCGAGAGCGCGTCATGACCCGGCCCGGAATGACGGAAGAGAAGTTCGCCAGCCTGCTCGGCAAGCAGTTGCCCGATGCCGAAAAGCGCCGGCGCGCTGATTTTGTCGTGGATACCTCGAAGGACCTGGATTCCACCCGCGCCCAGGTTCGTGCGATTCTGGCGGCGGCGGTGAAGCTGCCGAAACGGCACAGATAGGAAGCGAATGCGCGAGATCGTTCTTGATACCGAAACCACCGGGCTCGATCCGCTCCGCGGCGACCGCCTGGTCGAGATCGGCTGCATTGAGCTCCTGAACCGCATTCCGTCGGGCCAGACCTTCCACTGCTATCTCAATCCGGAGCGCGACATGCCGGCGGAGGCCTTTGCGGTGCACGGGCTGTCGGCGGAGTTTCTCGCCGACAAGCCGTGCTTCGCGCATGTGGTCGACGCGTTTCTCGCCTTCGTGGCCGACGCGCCGCTCGTCATTCACAACGCAGGCTTCGATATCGGCTTCATCAATGCGGAGCTCGATCGCTGCGGCCGCACCGCAATCGCGCGCGACCGCCTGGTCGACACCCTGATGCTGGCGCGGCGCAAATATGTCGGCGTGCGCAACAGCCTCGACGATCTGTGCACGCGCTTCGGCATCAACAATTCCAGGCGCACCAAGCATGGCGCGCTGCTCGACGCGGAGCTTCTGGCGGAAGTCTATCTCGAGCTGAT
Organism: Xanthobacteraceae bacterium; assembly: GCA_036270895.1. Lineage (GTDB taxonomy): Bacteria > Pseudomonadota > Alphaproteobacteria > Rhizobiales > Xanthobacteraceae > JAVDCA01. The sequence continues at coordinate 6,498 of DATBBS010000347.1, read as the reverse complement.
CGAGGCCCGCCAGGCGCAGCTTGGTCTTGCGGCGGCGGGCGGCGCGGTCGTCGTCGGCAGCGCGCCGCGCGCACCGCGTGTGCGCGCGGTCCCGTTGGTGGCGCGCGTGTCGGACGCCGATCGCGCCGCGCATCTGGCTTTCGTGGCGACGCTCGGCGACAAGGCGATCTGGCTGGATTACGCGTCGGTCGACGTCGCGGCGCCGAAGGAAGCGTGAGGCCGGTCAGGACGCTGACTCGTCATGGCCGGGCATAGCCGTTCGAAGAACGGCGTCGCTTCGCTCGCCTATGTCCCGGCCATCCACGTCTGTCTTGTGGCTAAGACGTGGATGCCCGCGACAAGCGCGGGCATGACGGAACCGCCGATTCATCAAAAACGGAAACGTGCCCCCGCCCTCAGGCCTGCACCGGCGCCTGCTGCTGGGCCTGCGCGACTTTCTGCTGGTAGAGCGCCACGAAATCGATCGGGTCGAGCAGGAGCGGGGGGAAGCCGCCGCCGATGATCGCGGACGCGATGATCTCGCGCGCGAAGGGGAAGAGCATGCGCGGGCATTCGATCATGACCAGCGGCCCGAGGCTGTCCTGCGGAATGCCCTGGAGGTGAAAGACGCCCGCATAGGTGAGGTCGAAGGCGAACAGGATCGAGTCGTTGATCTCGGCCTTGCCCTCGAGCTTGAGCTCGACCTCGAAGTCGGTGTTCGACAGCTGCTTCGGGCTGACGTTGATCTGGATGCTGATCTTGGGCTGCTGCGCCTGCTGGTTGATCGACTGCGGCGCGTTGGGATTCTCGAAGGAGAAATCCTTGGTGTATTGCACCAGCACGCGGAACTGCGCCTGAGGCTGCGGCGGCTGCTCGGACGGCGACGCTGCGGGCGGCGTGGGCGTCTGGCCGCCATTGGGGGATTTCGCCATCTCGTGTCTCCGGCCGGCTTGTTTGGACAGGTGAATTCTTTGTGATTGCGGCGGTGTGGCTAACACAGGCCGCCGCACCCGACAAGGATTGCGCCCGGCTCAAGATTGATCGCGCTTGCGTGGCTCGGGATCCGGCACCGGGTGCCACTCGTCGGCCGTGAGATCGATCACCGGGCGGCCTCCGGTCCGCGGCCGGCGCCGCCCGATCGCGCGGCCAATGGCCACCCCAAGGGCGCGCCGGATCGGCCCAATGAGCAGGCAGGCGCCCGCCAGGTCGGTGATAAACCCAGGCAGCAACAACAGAATCCCGCCGAGCCCCAGCATGAATCCGGCGCTGCCGGTCGCCGCCTCGGTCGCTTCGTGGCGGCGCAGGGCGGCCCGCAACCCGGCCATCTGGCCGCGGCCGGCGCGCCGCAGCACCAGGGCGCCGGCCAGCGAGGTCAGCACCATGAGGCCGAGGGCCGGCAGCAGGCCGATCGCCCAGGCGACGAGCCCGAAAGCCACCAGCTCGGCGAGCGGCAGCAGCAGCAACGCGATCGCGATCTTTTTCCCCAAATGCAGGTTCACCTTGACGGCGCAGGGCCGGCCCACGGGGTTACCGTCCTTGGGTCGACACCCGACGGAGTCGTATTTTTTTGGGCCAAAGCGGTATACATTGTGCGCCAAAATGCATTAGAGTCAGGCCAAGACGGCATTTTTCCAGGGCGAACCGGCTTCCCCCGCGTCCGGACCGGGTTTCGCCGAAGATGCCCAGACGCCAGAGAGGTGGCGGCTTTCCGGGCGGTTGCCCATGATCCAGGGGCATGAAAGCGCGTGTAGCCTCTGGATCGACAAAGTTGCGTGACTACATCACCCTAAGAGGACTGTTGCGCCCGCCGCCGATCCGGGCCCCAGCGTCCATTCAACGGCTGCCGAAAGCATGCAAGACGTGTTCGATATTTACACCATCATCTTTCTGGCGCTCGCCGTGTTCATTTTTCTGCGGCTGCGGAGCGTGCTGGGGCAAAGGACCGGTCGTGAGCGGCCGCCCTACGACCCGTTTTCGGCGCGCGATGCCGTGCGGGGCTCGACCGGCGACAAGGTGGTGACGCTGCCGACGCGCGGCGTCGAGCCGCCCGCCAAGCCGGCCGAGCCGACGGAGCCGGTCGATCGCTGGAAGGACATCGCCCCGGCCGGATCGGCGGTCGCGGCCGGCCTCGACGCGATCCTGGCCGCCGACAAGACCTTCGATCCGCGCCACTTCCTGACCGGCGCGCGCGCCGCCTACGAGATGATCGTCACCGCCTTCGCGCAGGGCGACCGGCGGACCTTGCGCGAGCGCCTGTCGAAGGACGTCTATGACAGCTTCGACACCTTCATCGGCGAGCGCGAGACCCGCGGCGAGACGGCGGAGACCCGCTTCGTGTCGATCGACACGACCACCATCGTGGGGGCGGAAGTGCGCGCCCGCATGGTGCAGGTCACGGTCAAGTTCGTGTCCCAGCTCGTCTCGGTGACGCGCGACAAGACCGGCAATGTCACCGACGGCAATCCCGACAAGGTCACGGACGTGACCGACATCTGGACCTTCGCGCGCGACGTCACGTCGCGCGATCCCAACTGGAAGCTCGTGGCGACCGAAGCGGGCCACTGATCGCAGGAGGCGGGCGATTGAGCACGCCTCGATTGGCCTGGGTGGGACGCTCGTTCGGAATTGCCCTCGCGATCCTCATCGCATCGTCATTCGTGTGTGGGCCGGCCGACGCCGCGCGCCGGCACGGCTATGTGGCGAAATGGCGTGCCCCCGCCAAATGGCGTCCGCTCGCGCCTTTCGTCCCCGACGTTCCAGGTCCATGGACCCTGCGCGACGCCCAGGTCGAGCCGATCGGCTGGGGCGACATCGACGGCTGGAGCAAGGATGACCACGCGGCCGCCTTCGCGGCCTTTCTGACGAGCTGTCAGCCGATCGCCCGCACGGTCCATCCGCCCGGCGAGAACCGTCCGATGTATGGGGCGCTGCATGCGGTGTGCGGCCGCGCGTTGCGCGCCGGCGCGCGTTCGGGCGAGGCGGCGCGAAAATTCTTCGAGCAGAATTTCCGCCCGGTCCGCATTTCCCGGCTGGGCGACAGCGCCGGATTTCTCACCGGCTATTACGAGCCGATCGTCGACGGATCGCGCTTTCCCACGGGCGTCTACCACGTGCCGATCTACCGCCGCCCGCCCGACCTGCTGCCGCCCGCCGGCGCCACCGGCAGCGGCTTTCCCAACACCGGCCAGTCGCGGCGGCGCAACGGCGCCGGCGAGCTCGTGCCCTATCACGACCGCGCCGAGATCGAGGACGGCGTGCTCGACGGGCAGCATCTCGAGATCTGCTGGATCAAGGATCCGACCGACGCGCTGTTCATCCAGATCCAGGGCTCGGCGCGCGTGCGGCTGGAGGACGGCCTCATGGTGCGGATCAACTACGACAGCCATAACGGGTACCCCTACACGCCGGTCGGCCGCATCCTGATCGAGCGCAATCTGGTGCCGCGCGACCAGATGTCGATGGAGCGCATCCGCGACTGGATCCGCGCCAATCCGGACGGCGCCAAGGAGCTGCGGCGGCAGAACCGCTCCTTCGTGTTCTTCCGCATCGTCGGGTTGGGCGAGGACCGCGATGCGCTGGGCGCGCAAGGCCTGCCGCTCACCGCCGGGCGCTCGATCGCGGTCGACAAGGGCCTGCATGTCTACGGCACGCCGTTTTTCATCGAGGCCGACCTGCCGATCGAAACGGCCCGGGCGAGCACGCCGTTCCGCCGCCTGATGATTGCGCAGGACACCGGCTCCGCCATCGTCGGGCCGGCGCGCGCCGATCTTTATTGGGGGGCGGGCGACCAGGCGGGGCGGATCGCCGGGCGCGTGCGCCAGGCCGGCAGGTTCACCATGCTGATCCCGCGCGAGCTCGATCCGGTCGAGGCCGGCGCCCGCATGCCGATGCCGTTGCCGCGACCGGTCCGCCTGATCGCCGCGCAGCATCAGCCCAAGGTCGCGATCGCGGCGCCAAAAGGCGCGGCGCCCAAAGCCCAGCCGCCAACGACCCAGCGCGTGCGCGGATCGAGGCGCTACCGATGAGCGCCGGCGATCCTCCGGCGTCGCGGCGCGGCCGTCGCGCGCTGAGCGCGGAGGAGCGGGCGCTGTGGCGCGGCGTCGCCCGCTCGGTCAAGCCGCTCAAGCGCCGCGAGCGCGATGCCATTGACGAGGAAGCCGACCCTGTCCCCGCGGTTCTGTCGCCGAAAGCAAAGCCCAAGCCCGTCAAGCCGGCCGCGCCGCCCGCGCGCGCCGCCAAGCCGCCCGGGCCGCCGCCGCTCGCGTCGCTGGCGCGCCGCGAGAAACAGAAGCTGGTGCGCGGCCGCGCCGCGATCGACGCGCGCCTCGATCTGCATGGCATGACGCAGGCGCAGGCGCACACGGAGCTCGCGCATTTCCTGCGCGGCGCCCAGGCGAGGGGAGCCAAATTCGTGCTCGTCATCACCGGCAAAGGCGCGCGGGCAGGCGGCGCGGGGGGCGGCGTGCTGCGCCGGCAAGTGCCGCTGTGGCTCGGGCTGGCGGAATTTCGCGACACGGTGCTGGGCTTCGAGGAAGCCCACATGGCGCATGGCGGCGAGGGCGCGCTCTATGTGCGGCTGCGGCGGCCGTCTTAGACGCTGACTCGTCATGCCCGGCCTTGTGCCGGGCATCCACGTCTTAAGCCGCGAGTCATGTAAAAGACGTGGATGGCCGGGACAAGCCCGGCCATGACGACGTGGATGGGTCGACAGTTACAAAATAAACCGACTCAGATCCGCGTTCTTCGCCAGATCCGCCACGCGGCTGCGCACATAGTCGCCGTCGATGCGCACGGTCTCGCCCGAGCGGTCGGTCGCCGCGAAGGAGATGTCGTCGAGCACGCGCTCCATGATGGTCTGCAGGCGGCGCGCTCCGATATTCTCCACCGTCGAGTTGACCGAGACCGCGACGTCCGCGATGGCGTCGATCGCATCCTCGCTGAACGACAGGGTGACACCCTCCGTTTCCATCAGCGCCACATATTGGGTGATCAGCGACGCCTCGGGCTCAGTGAGGATGCGGCGCAGATCGGCGCGCGTGAGCGCCTTCAATTCCACCCGGATCGGGAGGCGGCCCTGCAGCTCGGGCAACAAGTCGGACGGCTTGGCGACGTGGAACGCGCCCGACGCGATGAACAGGATGTGGTCGGTCTTCACCGCGCCGTGCTTGGTCGACACGGTGGTGCCCTCGATCAGCGGCAAGAGGTCGCGCTGCACGCCCTCGCGCGAGACGTCGGCGCCCATGCGGCCTTCGCGCGCAGTAATTTTATCGATCTCGTCCAGAAACACGATGCCGTTGTTCTCGACCGCGTGGATCGCCTCCTGCACCACCTGGTCCTGGTCGAGCAGCTTGTCGGATTCCTCGTTGATCAGCACCTCGTAGGATTCCTTCACCATCAGGCGCCGGGTTTTTGTGCGCCCGCCGAGCTTGCCGAAGATGTCGCCGATCGAGATCGCGCCCATCTGCGCGCCGGGCATGCCGGGAATCTCGAACAGCGGCATGCCGCCGCCGGAGGCCTGCAGCTCGACCTCGATCTCCTTGTCGTCGAGCTCGCCGGCGCGCAGCTTCTTGCGGAAGGATTCTTTTGTCGCGGTGCTCGCCGTGGGGCCGGTGAGGGCGTCGACCACGCGGTCCTCGGCCGCCTGGTGGGCGCGCGTCTGCACGTCCTTGCGCTTGCGCTCGCGCGTGAGCGCGATCGCGATCTCGACCAGGTCGCGCACGATCTGCTCGACGTCGCGGCCCACATAGCCCACCTCGGTGAACTTGGTCGCCTCCACCTTGAGGAAGGGCGCGCCCGCGAGCCGGGCGAGCCGCCGCGCGATCTCGGTCTTGCCGACGCCGGTCGGTCCGATCATCAGGATGTTCTTGGGCATCACCTCCTCGCGCAGCTTGTCGTCGAGCCGCAGGCGGCGCCAGCGGTTGCGCAGCGCGATCGCGACCGCGCGCTTGGCGTCGCCCTGGCCGACGATGAAGCGGTCGAGCTCGGAAACGATTTCGCGGGGGGAGAAGTCGGTCATGTCACTAGTCCTGTCATGGCCGGGCTTGTCCCGGCCATCCACGCCTTGCTTGCTGTATCGCCGCAAGGAAGACGTGGATGCCCGCGCCACGCGCGGGCATGACGGCGGTGGAGCGATTGAATCATGCCTTCAAAGTCTCGATCGTCACGTTGCGGTTGGTGTAGACGCAGATATCGGCCGCGATCGCCATCGCCTTCTTGACGATCGTCTCCGCGTCCAGGTCGGTGTCGACCAGCGCGCGGGCGGCGGCGAGCGCGTAATTGCCGCCCGACCCGATTCCCATCACGCCGGCCTCGGGCTCGAGCACGTCGCCGGTGCCGGTCAGCACCAGCGACACCTCCTTGTCGGCGACGATCATCATCGCCTCGAGCCGGCGCAGGTAGCGGTCGGTGCGCCAGTCCTTGGCGAGCTCGACCGCGGCGCGCATGAGCTGGCCGGGATACTGCTCGAGCTTCGCCTCCAGCCGCTCGAACAGCGTGAAGGCGTCGGCGGTCGCGCCCGCG
>DATBBS010000346.1:0-4101 GCA_036270895.1 Xanthobacteraceae bacterium | reverse complement strand
TCCTCTCCCGCGAACGCGGCGCGCAAGCGTTCGGTGAATTTCTTTTCCATGTCCTTGGCCTTGGATTTGAGCACCGGCTGGCCGATGCTGCCGAGCTTGCCGGCGAGGGTCGAATCGATCGAGTAGCTCACCACCGTGTGTCCGTCAGATTCGCTCAGATGCGTGCGCGAGGTGGCGGTCAAGCGACCGACCACGCCGATCGGCGTTCCCTCGACCTTCGCCTCGATGGTGTCGGGCGGCGACAGCTTGGTGATCTCCACGCTCACCTTGAAGCTGAATTTCATGTAGGCAACCTTGGTCTCGAGCACGGCATCGTAATGCGTCGCATCGATCTCCTTGAGGTCTTTCACGCCCTCGATGCAGGAGGCGAAGAAGGGCGCATCCTTGAGCTTGTCGAACACCGCCGCGCGCGGCGCCGGGACCGTGATCTCGCCGGAGATGTTCATCGGACGGGCGCGAGCTGGATGAGGCGCTGCAGCACCGCCGCGATGTCGGCCGGGGCCTCGAGCGGTGTCAGGTGGCGCGCGCCCTTGAGGATCGTCAAGGTCGAGCCCTTGATGCCGCGATGCAGTGTTTCCGCCATGGTGACCGGCGTCGCGTAGTCCTCGTCGCCCACCACGATCGCGGCCGGAACCTTCATTCCGGGCAAAGCGCTTTCGAGGTTGCAGGCGCCGAGCATCCGGCAGGTTTCCGCATAAGCGGCCGGGTCGTTGGTGAGGAAGCGGTCGACATTGCGTTTCACCAGGTCGGCGTGAGACGCCCGAAACCCGTCGGTGAACCAGCGGGTCACCTGGAAGTCGATCATCGCGGCGAGGCCGGCGCTGGTCGCGGTGGCGGCGCGCTCCTCCCACTTGTCGGCGGCGTTGTACCAGGCCGTGGTATCGATCAGGCCGAGTGCGGTCGCGCGGGCGGGATGACGCGCCGCCAGGGCCAGCGTGATGCAGCCGCCCATCGAGGCGCCGGCGACGATCGCCGCAGGCCAGCCGACTTGATCCATCAGCTCGGCAAGGTCATCGGCGAACTTTTCGACCCGGTAGGGCCCTCCGGGCTTGTCGGAGGCGCCATGGCCGCGGCAGTCATAGGCGAGGATGGCGGCGCTGTCCGCGATGATCGGGATGACCCGCTCCCAGAAGACGCGGTCCATGCCGAGCGAATGGATGAGGACGAGACGCGGCCGTCCGTCGTCGCGACCGTGGATATCGTAGACGAGACGCGTGCCGTCACGCAATTTTGCCGTTGAGGTCATGATATGCCCGGGGCCGCCCCGCGTTTTATTTTATCTTGCACGATCCGCACGATCTCGAGCCAGACGTCAAGCCCGCATGGCCTGGAACAGGAAGCTCGGGGAAAATGCGACCAGATGTAGAATCCTGGCGCCGTGCCAATCGGCTTGATCGGAACGGCGCCAAGGCCTAGCCGTCGTCATACAATATACGGCAGCCGGCGCTCTATAACACAGGCTGCGTCACGTCGGCTCGCGCGCCGGCGCATGGCCCGGCCGCGACCGCAGACCTCGCGAGCGGCGGGGCGATCGGCTAAGGTCCCGGCCCGGCGATCCAGGGGTTCGCCGGACCAGGCCCCTTTGGAGACAGGTGCGTATGACGCCAAAACGAAAACCGGTTGCTTACGGCGACATGCGCGGTTGGCTGAAAGCGCTGCAGGCAGCCGGGGAGCTGCGCGAGATCAACGGCGAGGTCGACTGGAACATCGAGCTCGGCACCATCGCACGGCTGGCGCAGGGCGCTGGCACCGGTCCGGCGCTGCTGTTCAACAACATCAAGGACTACAATGCGCCCACCAGCCGCTGCCGGCGGGTGTTCACCGGCGGGCTGTCGAGCTATCGCCGCATGGCCATGCTGCTTGGCCTTCCGCCCGATGCCCATCCGCGCGAACTGGTCCGGGTCGGCCGCAACATCATGAGCGGCAGCATCCCACCGCGCATCGTCAAGGACGGGCCGGTGAAGCAAAACATCATCACGGGCGGCGATGTCGATCTCTACCAGCTTCCGGTGCCCTACTGGAACCGGCTCGACGGCGGCCGCTACGTCATGACCTATGGGGGCGTCGTCACCAAGGATCCGACCACCGGGGTTATGAATGTCGGCGTCTATCGCGGCATGATCGCGAGCCGTGACCGCATCCCGATCCTGATGTGGCGTGCCCAGCATATCGGCCATCACGTCACGGCCTGGCAGCAGGGCGGAAAGGCCGAGATGCCGATCGCGGTTGCGATGGGGTGGGAACCGGCGCTCGACTTCGTCGGCGGCGCGCCGGTACAGAAAGGCATCTGCGAATACGACGTGGTGGGAGCGATCCGTGGCGAGCCGGTCGATCTCGTCCGTTGCGAGACGGTGGACCTTTACGTCCCGACGAGCGCCGAGATCGTGATCGAGGGCTATCTCGACCTCGACCCCGCGACCTACCAGATGGAAGGGCCCTTCGCCGAGTTCACTGGATACTTCGCGGGCGATCGCGTCCCCAAGCCGACCATCCGGGTCACCGCCATCACCCATCGCCACGATCCGATCCTGCGCGGCACCGTCGAGGGCGCGTTGCCGGGGTCCTATTCAGAGAATGCGATGACCTCCTCGATCATGCGCGCGGGCGCCGCCTGGAACGTGCTTGATCGCGCCGGCGTGCCCGGCATCACCGACGTATGGTGTCCGCCGGTGCAAGCCGGCATCAACCTGCTCATCCGGATGCAGCAGAGCTATCGCGGCCAGGCCAAGCAGGCCGCCAATGCGATCTGGGGCTCGTCCGCCGCCCATGTGCGCTACAAGCACATCACGGTGGTCGACGACGACATCGACATTCACGACTATGCGGCGGTCGATTGGGCCATTGCGTACCGGGTCAATGCGGGCGAGGACGACATCGTCATCATGCCTGCGACCTTCGGCATGGGACTGGACCCCTCGACCCGGCGGCGCGATCGCAATCCGGCGTTGTTCGGCACCGGCAAATGGAACCGGGTGCTGATCGACGCCACCATGAATCTCGACTACGACCCCGACCCGGATTTCGATGGCGCGCGCTTCCCGCCTCTGGCCTGGCCCGACAAGAAGGACGCCGATGCCGCCTATGCGCGCTTCGCGGAGCTGGGACTCGACAAGCCGAAGGACGTGTAATGCACGGCCGCGCCGACCGGATCGCGATCGCGAGCCGCTTTGCCGCAATGCTGATTTTTGCCGCCATTGGCGGATTGGCGCTGGCGCAGGCGCAGGCGTGCGCCGAACCCTATCCGGCCAAGCCGATCCACGTCATCGTGTCGACATCGGCGGGCGGCGTCACCGATCTGTGCGCCCGAATTTTCGGCGCCTTCGTGACGGCACGCAGCGGGCAGACCGTGGTGATCGACAACAAGTCGGGCGCCGGCGGCAACATCGCGATGGACATGGTCGCCAAGGCGGCGCCCGACGGCTACACGCTGGGCGTCGCCAATACCGGCAACATCGTGATCAATCCGTATCTCTATCGGCACATGCCCTACGATCCGCTCAACGACCTCGTGCCGGTCGGATCGCTCGGACAGGTGCCGCTGTTCCTGGTGGTGAACGGCAAGGTGCCGGCTCGCACGCTGCAGGAATTTGTCGCTTATGCGAAACGCGAGCCCGGAAGGCTCAGCTACGCGTCGGCCGGCACCGGCACCACGCCGCATCTGGCCGCCGACGAGTTCATCCGCCGTGCCGGCCTCAACATCGTGCATGTGCCCTATCGCGGCTCCGCGCCCGGGGTCATGGACGTGATCAGCGGCAATATCCCGATGACCTTCATCTCCACCGGTCCGCACATGGAATTCGTGCGGCGGGGCGACCTGCGCATTCTCGCCGTCGCGTCCGACAAGCGGCTGCCCTATCTGCCCGACGTCCCGACCTTCGGGGAGCAGGGATTTCCGGGTTTCGCGGTGTCGACCTGGTTCGCCCTGTTCGCGCCGAGCGGGACGCCGCGTGAGATCGTCAACGAGCTCAACGCCGATGTCCGCGACATGATCGCGGATCCCGAGTCGCGCCGCCGCCTGGAAGGGAATTTCGTCGACCCGACCCCGCTGACGGCCGCGCAGTTCGCCGCCGAGGTCAAGGCGGATGCCGCCAAATGGGAGCG
>DATBBS010000345.1:0-11017 GCA_036270895.1 Xanthobacteraceae bacterium | reverse complement strand
CGGTCTGCGCCATGCCCTCGATCAAGAGCACCCCCGGAAACACCGGATTGCCCGGGAAATGACCGAGGAACTGCGGCTCGTTGGCGGTCACGTTCTTGATGCCGATGGCGGATTCATCGCCGCGGATCTCGATGATCTTGTCCACCATCAGAAACGGGTAGCGATGGGGAAGCGCGGTGAGGCGTTTCTGGATGTCGGCCGTGCCGACGCTTTGCCCGCTCATTTATCGTCCTCAGCTTCATCGCGGCCCGCGCGGCCGCGCCCGCGCACGAGACGGCCGACGACCGCCTCCGCCTTCAGCCATTCGCGGAAGGGCCGCGCCGGAAACCCGCCCCATTGCACGCCCGCGGGCACGTCCGAGATGACCCCGCTGCGCGCGCCGAGCTTCGCCCCCGTCCCGATCGAGAGGTGGTCGGCGATGCCCACCTGGCCGCCCAGCATAACGTAATCCCCGACGTCGACGCTGCCCGAAATGCCGGTTTGCGACACGATGAAACAATAGCGTCCGATCGAGCAATTATGCCCGATCTGCACCAGGTTATCGATCTTGGTGCCTTCGCCGATCACAGTATCGCGGGTGCCACCGCGGTCGATCGTGGTGTTGGCGCCGATCTCGACGTCGTCCTGGACGATGACCCGGCGGGTCTGTGGAATCTTGATGGGACCGCTCCGGTCCGGGAGATATCCGAAGCCGTCCTGGCCGATCCGGCAGCCCGGATGGATGATGACGCGGTCGCCGATGAGCGCATGCATGAGGGAGGCGCCCGCGCCGATCGAGCAGTCGCGGCCGATGCGCACGCCCGGGCCGATCACCGCATTGGCGGCGATGACCGATCCGGCTCCGATCTCGGCGCCCGGGCCGATCACGGCGCCCGGATCGACGGTCACGCCGTTCTCGAGCCGCGCCGTGCGGTGGAGCGTCGCGCCAGGCGACAAGCCCTCGACGTCGAACAGCGACGACGGGCGCTGGGCGGCGGGAAACAGCGCGCGGGCGACGGTGACGAAGGCCCGGTAGGGTTCGCGTGCGAGCAGAGCCGCGACGCGGCCGGGGGCATCCTGCGCGAACCGCTCCGCGATCAGGCACGCGCCGGCGCGGGTGACGGCGAGCTCGCCGGCGAATTTGGGGTTATCGAGGAATGTGAGATCGCCCGGGCCGGCGCGATCGAGGGGAGCGATGTTGCCGATACGGCGGCCCAGGTCGGTCGCCGGACGCGGCTGCGCCCCCGTGAGGCTCGCGATCTCGCCGACCGTCAGGGTGCTCGCAGGCTTGAAGAACAGCGGCTCGCTCATGCCACCCGCTTGCCACCCGTTTCGTGGCCGGACGCCTGGCGCCGATCAGAACTTGGTTCCACCGCCGAAGCGGAAGATCTGCGTGTGGTCGTAGGGCTGCTTGGTCAGCGCGTAGGCGAGGTCGAAGCGCAGCGGACCGAACGGCGAGTCCCAGATCAGCCCGACGCCCACCGAGGAGCGGACCATCGTGTCGTTGCAGAGCTGTCCGGTGAAGGCCGCGTTCTGACACGTCGTCAGCTGCTCGCCGGTGACGTCCCAGGAGGTCGGGCCTTTATAGTCCAGCAACTGGCCCGCATCGGCGAAAGCCGCAAAGCGCATGCCGAAATCCTTCGGCGCGAACCACAGCGGCGTCTGGAATTCCATCGTCGCGGCCCAGTACATCGAGCCGCCCAGCGCGTCGTTGTTGGTGCCCGGCGTCAGGTCGCGCGGGCCGAATCCGGCCGGAGCAAACCCGCGCACCATGTTGGGCCCGGCCTGGAAATGGTCGAGCATGCGCAAATCCTGGCCGCCCCAGCCGCTGGCGACGCCGCCCTGGAAGCGAAGCAGGCCCACGATGTCGGGCAGGATCTCGTTATACAGCTTGAAGTCGCCGGTGGTCTTCAGGAAGTTGACGTCGCCGCCGACGCCGGCCAGATCCTGATTGAGGCTGATCAGCAAGCCGCTGGTCGGGTTGCGGTTGTTGTCGAGCGTGTTGTAGCTGAAGCCATAGCCGACCAGCGACACGAACACCGGACCCGCGGCGAGCTCCTTGCGAACCGCCAGCGACGCTTCGCCGTCGGCGTAGCAGCTTTGGTTGACCTGATTCAGACCTCCCGGAAACGTCGTTGCCGGTGTGGCGCCCACCACTGTCGGAAAGGTGTTGATGAAGTCTGGACTGATGTTGTTACAGTTATTGAACTGAATCGGCAGCTGGATCTCCTGCCGATAGGCTGAGTAGCGCACCTGCGTGCTCAGATTGTCGGTGATCGGGATGCCGAATCTGACGTTGCCGCCGAAGGTCGACGACGTATAGGAAACATAGGTCGCGGTGGTGGTCTCCTTGGCGAATATGTCGAGGCCGAGCGCCAGACGCTCGCCGAGGAAATAGGGCTCGACGAACGACAAGTCGAAGCCGCGCGAGCGCGAGCCATACTGGAGCGCGGCGCGCGCAACCTGGCCGCGCCCGAGCAGGTTGCGCTCCCCGATGCTGACTTCGCCGATCACGCCGTCGGCGGTTGAGTAGCCGCCCGCGAACGAGAACTCGCCGGTCGACTGCTCCTCGACGTCGACATTGATCACGATACGGTCGGGCGCCGAGCCCGGCTCGTTGGTGATCTTGACCTGCTTGAAGTAGTTGAGATTCTTCAGGCGGCGCTCGCCACGGTCGATGAGCGCCCGGTTGTAGGCATCGCCCTCGACGATGTCGAACTCGCGCCGGATCACGTAGTCGCGCGTCTTGGTGTTGCCGCGGATATTGAGGCGCTCGATATAGGTGTGCGGGCCTTCCTCGAGCGTGAACACGACGTTGACAAGCTTGCGCTCGAAATCGCGATCGCCGCGCGGCCGCACGGCCGCGAAGGGATAGCCGCGCTTGGCCACCGCGATGGTGATGTCCTCGACGCTCTTTTCGACCATATCGGCATTGTAGACATTGCCGGGCGAGACCCGCAGCAGCCCACGCAATGTGTCGGGCGGCACCATATTGACGCTCGACTGGATGTCGACCACGCCGAATTTGTATTGCTCGCCCTCTTCGATCTGGAACGTGATTATGAAACCCTTCCGGCCGGGATCATATTCCGCCGTCGCGGATACGATTCGCACGTCCGCGTAGCCGTTCTTGAGATAGAATCGGCGCAACAGGTCGCGATCGACCTCCATGCGGTCGGCGTCGTAGATGTCGTTGGTCTTGAGGAAGCTTAGCCAGTTTGTGGTGCCGGTCTTGATGACGTCTTTCAGGCGATAGTCCGAATAGTGGCGATTGCCGACGAAGTTGATGCTGGCAACGCCGGTCTTCTGGCCTTCGTTGATCTCGAAGACGAGATCGACGCGATTGTTCGGCAGCTCGATGATTTTCGGCTCGACCCGCACGTCGTAGCGCCCGCTGCGCTGATAGACCTCGACGATGCGCGAGACGTCGGCCTGCACGGTCGCACGCGAGAAGGTGCCGCGCGCCTTCGACTGGATCTCGCCGCTGAGCTGCTCGTCCTTCGCCTTCTTGTTGCCTTCGAACGCGACCCGGTTGACGACCGGGTTCTCGATCACGGTGACGACCAGGCGGGCGCCCGACTGGTTGATCTTGACGTCCTGGAAAAGGCCGGTGCCGTAGAGCGCCTTCAGGGCCGCGTCGATCCGGGCGGCGTCGAGACGGTCGCCGCCGCCGGCGCGGAAATAGGAGCGGATGGTATCCGCCTCCACCCGCTTGTTACCCTCGACCACGATCTGTGATGCGGTTTGGGCGCGCGCATAGCCCGCCGTGCCGAGACTTGCGGCCAACATGCAGAAAAGAACCCCACCGAGGACCGCGCTCGCAACGGCAAGCCCCCGAATACCCCGCACGCAACGTCCCATGCGCTCTGCGCCCTATTCCCTATCGCCCCTGACAGGACCCCGACTCCGCAATCGCTTGTACAGCGTTTGCGCCGCAGTGCAAACAGTTCCTACCCCAGCATTCGCCTTTCGTCTCAGGAAGTTGCAGGACAGCTACAGTTCCGTGGATCCCCCAGGAATTCCCCCGGAATTCCCTATGAAGAGCTGAAGTGTGACAAGTCGTTCCACACCGTAAAAATCATCAACATGACGATCAGCGCCAAGCCGATCCGGAATCCGACTTCCTGGACGCGCTCGGACAGCGGACGGCCCCGGATCGCCTCGATACCATAGAACAAAAGGTGTCCCCCGTCGAGCAGCGGTATCGGGAACAGGTTGAGCAGGCCGATCGACACCGAGATCAGACCCGCCCAGTTCATCAGCGTCGAAAAGCCGAGCGAGGCGGCCTGGCCGGACATCTGCGCGATTCGCAAGGGACCGCCCAACTGGTCGGCCGAGGCCCGGCCGAGCGCCAGCTTGCCGAGATAGGCAAAGGTCTGATCGACCACGAACCATGTCTGCTTGGCGGCCTCCTCGATGGCGCCAACCGGGCCGAATTTGCGGACCTTGACGTCCTGGGGCGAGTTCGTCTGGCTGATCCCCAGACGGCCGATGCGATAGACGTTGCCGAAATTGTCGCGGTCTTCGGTGAGCTTGGGCGTCGCATGCAGGGTCACTTTCGCGCCGCCCCGCTCCACGACGAAATCCAGCGGGACGTCCGGGTTCAGCGAGACGATCTCCTGCATGTCCTTGAACGTGTCGATCGGCTTGCCGTCGATGGAGAGCACGAGGTCGCCGGTCTGGAAGCCGGCGGCCGCGGCCGCGCTGCCGGGGACCACCGCATCGACGCGGGCGGCGGTTTCCTGCTTGCCGTAGAGCATGAAGATCGTGGCGAAGATGGCGATCGCCAGAAGGAAATTGGCGATCGGCCCGGCCGCCACCACCGCCGCGCGGGCGGCGACCGGCTGATGGAAGAAACTGACGCGCCGCTCGTCGGTGTTCATGGCCGCGACCGCGTCCGCGTCGGGGACGCTGGCGACATTGTCGTCACCGAAGAATTTGACGTAGCCGCCCAGCGGAATAGCCGAGATCTTCCAGCGGGTGCCGTGCCGGTCGTTGAACCCGACGATCTCCGGCCCGAATCCGATGGAAAAGACCAACACCTTGATACCGCACCAGCGCGCGACCAGGAAATGGCCGAGCTCGTGGACGAACACGATGATCGTCAGGACGAACAGGAAAGGCAGGATAGTGCTGATCACGACATTCCCTAACAGATTGAAATGCTCGACGAAATTCCAACTCATTACCGATCCTCCACCCCGGCGCGCCACCGGGGTCAATCGTTGACGAATTGTTTAGGATGCCTTTAAGGCGATTTGTGGCACAAGGTCTCGCGCCAGCGATCGCGCATTATGGTCAATGGCGAGCGCGTCCTCCACGTCGGAAGGCTCGCCCAACATCCCGCGCGCGGCCGCCGCCCCGATGGTGGCCTCGACCAGGGCCGGAATGCCGGCAAAACCAATCCGGCGCTCGAGGAATTCGCCCACCGCGACCTCGTTCGCCGCATTGAGCACCGTCGGCGCCCCCCCTCCCGCCTCGAGGGCGAGCCGGGCCAGGCGCAGCGCGGGAAACCGCTCCGGATCCGGCGCCTCGAAGGTCAGGCTTTGCAGGCGCGCGAAATCGAGCCGCGTGGCCGCGTCGATGCGGTCCGGCCAGGCGAGGCAGTGAGCGATCGGAACCCGCATGTCGGTCGGGCCGAGCTGCGCCACCATCGAGCCGTCGCGATACTCGACCATGCCGTGGACGATCGATTGCGGATGCACGAACACGTCGATCGCGGCGGCCGGCACGTCGAACAGGTGGTGGGCCTCGATGATCTCGAGGCCTTTGTTCATCAGGGTGGCGGAGTCGATCGTGACCTTCGGGCCCATCGACCAGTTGGGATGGCGCAGCGCCTGCTCGGGCGTCGCGGCCCGGATCGCGTCCGCCGACCAGGTGCGGAACGGCCCGCCCGACGCCGTGAGAATGATGCGATGCACGTTCTCGCGGGTTCCCGCGCCGAGCGCCTGGAAGATCGCGTTGTGCTCGGAATCGACCGGCAGCACCGTCGCCCCGGCGGCGGCGGCGCGCCGCATGAAGAGCCTGCCGGCGCAAACCAGGGTTTCCTTGTTGGCGAGCGCCACGATGGTGCCGCGCTCGGCGGCCGCGAGCGTCGGCCGCAGGCCGGCTGCGCCGGTGATCGCACCCATCACCCAGTCGGAGGGACGCAGCGCCGCCTCGACCACCGCGGCTTCGCCCGCCGCGGCCTCGATGCCGGAGCCGGCGAGCGCGGACTTGAGCTCGTCGTAGCAGGCCGGGTCGGAGACCGCCGCGAAGCTCGCATTGAGATCGCGCGCGAGCCGCGCCAGCGCCCCGGCGTTGCGGGCCGCCGTCACCGCGACCACGCGATAGCGCCCGCGGTTGCGCTTGATCAGGTCGATCGTGCTCGTGCCGATCGACCCGGTGGCGCCGAGAATCGTGAGCGAGCGCATGGCCGGCGCCGAGAGGCGATCGGATCGGGACAGCGGTACGGCACTCGTCATCGCATCACCACGGTCCTCGACCTCACCACACCAAAAGACCGCGCGCCGGCGCCGAGAAGTCGCCGCGCGTGATGCCGATCATCACGGCCACCAGGGCGGCCGCCACGAAGCCATCGAGGCGGTCCATGAGCCCGCCGTGTCCCGGAATGACATGGCCGGCGTCCTTGACGCCGAACCGGCGTTTGAATGCCGATTCGAACAGGTCGCCGGCCTGCGACACCGCGGAGAGTAGCAGGGCCAAGCGTATGATCGCGAGCGAATTCGTCAGATGGGCATAGCGCGCGACCGCGAGGCCCGCAACGATTGCCCCGAGCGCGCCGCCGATCGCTCCCGACCAGGTCTTCTTGGGGCTGACGCGCGGCCACAGTTTCGGACCGCCAACGAAGCGTCCGACGAAATAGCCGAGAATGTCCGTCGCCCATACGACGCCGAACAGGAAGATGATCGCGACGAAGCCGTGGCCGGGATCGGCACGCAGCGACACGCAGGCGAACAGCAGCGCGCCGGCATAGAGCACGCCCGCCGCCACCCATAGGCGCAACGGATTGGTGCGCGCCCCGATGCCCACGACCACCGCGCCGAGGCCGATGAAGGGCAACATGCTGGCGCCCAGACCGAGCAGCGTGCAGGCACCCGCGAGCGCGATGGTAAACTCGCCCGCAATGCCGAACATGTCGCCGGGTTGCGCCACGATCTTGCGCCACTCCCACATGATGCCGCAGGCCGCGAGCGTCCAAAAAATGACGAAGGGCCACCCGCCGAGATAAGCAGTGAGCACTGCGAGCGGCGCCAGCACGGCCGCCGACAGGATGCGCAGCATCAGTTCGCTGCGGGCGCCCTTCGCCGGCGCCGGTGTCGGTGTCGGATTTTCCACCGCCACGGCGTCAGGATCCGGTGCGCGCCGCCAGCCCGCCGAAGCGGCGCTCGCGGCGGTGGAATTCCAGAATGGCGTCCTCCAGCGCACGACGGTCGAATTCCGGCCAATAGATCGGCAGAAACACGAGCTCGCTGTAGGCCGCCTGCCACATCAGGAAATTCGACAGGCGCTGCTCGCCGCTGGTGCGGATGATGAGGTCGGGATCCGGCACGTCGGGCGCATCGAGATGGGACGCGAGGGTCTCGGCGGTGATCGCCTCGGGCGCCAGCCGGCCCGCCATGACCTCGGCGGCGGCGCGGCGGGCGGCGCGCGCGATCTCCTGGCGTGCCCCGTAGTTGAAGGCGACGAGCAACACCAGGCCGGTATTCTGGCGGGTGAGGTCCTCGGCCTCCTGCAACAGCCTGCCGATGTCCGGATCGAGGCCCTCGCGTTCGCCGATGACGCGCACGCGCACATTGCTGCGGTGGAGATCGGCGAGATCGTTGCGCACGAAGCGCCGCAAGAGACCCATCAGCTCGCGTATCTCGGCCGCCGGACGCGACCAGTTCTCGGAGCTGAAGGAGAAGATCGTCAGGTAGTCGATGCCGAGCTCGCCGGCGGCGCGCACGGTGCGGCGCAACGCCTCGACGCCGCGCCGGTGGCCTTCCACGCGCGGCAGCCCGCGCTGGGCGGCCCAACGTCCATTGCCGTCCATGATGATGGCGACGTGTCGTGGCGCGCCGAAGCCATCGCTGAGTTTCGGCGCCGCCTCGGATTCGGACATGTCGTCCTGCCTTGCCTCGCCCGGCCTGCTTCGACCCCGGCTTTATGTTCGGTCGCTTTTTCCACGGCGGACCGGCGTCGCTCCGGACCCGGGTCCGGGCATTCGCCGGAAAATGCTTCGGCCCCTCAAACCGTCATGATCTCTTTTTCTTTTTGCGCCAGCACCTGGTCGATCTCGGTGATCATCTGATCGGTCGCCTTCTGCACCTCGCCCGACATGCGCTTTTCGTCGTCTTCGCTGATCTTATGATCCTTTTCCATCTTCTTGAGCAGATCGAGCCCGTCGCGGCGCACATGGCGGACCGCGATGCGAGCGGTCTCGGAATATTTGTGCGCGACCTTGACCAGTTCCTTGCGCCGTTCCTCGTTGAGCTCGGGAATGCGCAGCCGGATCACCTGCCCCTCGGTCGAGGGCGTGAGGCCGAGATTGGCGGCGATGATCGCCTTCTCGACCGCATGCACCATCGACTTGTCCCATACCTGGACCGAAATGAGACGCGGCTCGGGCACACTGATCGTCGCCAGCTGATTGAGCGGCATGTGGCTCCCATAGGCGTCCGCCTGGACATGGTCGAGCAGATGCGTCGATGCCCGGCCGGTGCGCAGGCCCCCGAGCTCCTGCCGGAGGATCCCCATGGCGCCCTGCATGCGGCGCTTGAGTTCGTTGAGGTCGTAAGTCGCGGTCGCCATGAGCGCCTCTCCTCGAAACCGATTGTCCGCCTCGGACCACTGCGGCCCTGGTTGAGCACCGTGCGCGCCGTCCGCCTCAGCTGCCGACGGTGGTCGATCGCCCTTCGCCGCGCAGCACGGCCTCGATCGCGCCTTTCGCACGGATCGAGAACACGATGATAGGTATACGGTTTTCGCGGGCAAGCGCAAAGGCGGTGGCGTCCATGACCTTGAGGTTGCGGTCGATCGCCTCCTGGTGGGTGAGCCGCTCGTAGCGCAACGCCTTGGGGTCGAGCTTCGGGTCGGCGCTGTAGACGCCGTCGACATTGGTGGCCTTGAGCACGGCCTGGGCGCCCATCTCGGCCGCCCGCAGCACCGCCGTGGTGTCGGTCGTGAAGAACGGGTTGCCGGTGCCGCCCGCGAAGATCACCACCCGGTTGTCGTCGAGATGGCGGAGCGCGCGCTGGCGCTCATAGGTCTCGCATACCTGCGGCATTGCGAGTGCCGACATGGTGCGGGCGGGCGCGCCGGCGCGCTCGATCGCGGCTTCGAGCACGAGCGCGTTCATCACGGTGGCGAGCATCCCCATGGCGTCGCCAGTCGGCCGCGATACCCCGTGCGCCGAGATTTCGACGCCGCGCAGAATATTGCCGCCTCCCACCACCACCCCGAGGGTGATGCCGAGCGCGCGCGCCGCCACCAGGTCGGCCGCATAGCGCTCGATGGTGGCGCGGTCGATGCCGAACGGCTCCGCGCCGCTCAGGGCCTCGCCCGAAAGCTTGATGACGACGCGTCGATAGGCCGCCTCAGGCATGGCGCGATCCCCCCGGCCGGCTCATCGGAGCATTTCCGGCTCACTGCTCCTGGCGCTCGATCCCCTCGCCGACCGCGAACCGCACGAAGCCGGTGACCTTGATCGGGCCGCCGACCTTGCCTTCGGCTTCCTTGAGCGCCTGGGCGACCGACTTGCCCGGATCGTGGATATAGGGCTGATCGAGCAGGCAGGCCTCCTTGTAGAAAGTCTTGAGCCCCGATTCGACGATCTTGGCAATGACGTTGTCGGGCTTGCCCTGCTGGCGGAACTTGTCGGCCAGCACGTCCTTCTCGCGCGCCACCACGGCCGGGTCGAGGCCCGAGGGATCGACCGCCTGCGGATTGGAGGCCGCGACATGCATCGCCACCAGCCGTCCGAGCGCCGTCAACTCGTCGCTCTTGCCGGAGCTTTCGAGCCCGACCAGCACGCCGATCTTGCCGAGCCCGTCGACCACCGAGCTGTGCACATAGCTGCCGATCGCGCCCTGGCCGACCGCGAGCGCAGCGGCGCGGCGCAGCGTCAGGTTCTCGCCGATGGTAGCGACGCCTTCTGCCAGCGCGTGCTCGACCGTCGCGCTGCCGGCCTTGCCGGCCTTGATCTTCTCGACGTCGGGGCCCACGTCGAGCGCCACCTGCGCCACCAGCTTGACCAGGCCCTGGAACAGGTCGTTGCGGGCGACGAAGTCGGTTTCCGAATTGACCTCGACCAGCACGCCCTTGGTGCCGGCGACCTTGACGGCGATCAGGCCTTCGGCCGCGATGCGGCCGGCCTTCTTGGCCGCCTTGGCGAGACCCTTCTTGCGCAGCCAATCGACCGCCGCCTCCATGTCGCCCTGCGTCTCGCCGAGCGCGGCCTTGCAATCCATCATGCCCGCGCCGGTCTTCTCGCGCAGGTCCTTGACCATCGAAGCGCTGATGTTCGCCATCGCCATAAATCCTCGATCAATTCACTTGATTACGATGCGCTCGTGTTCCGGGACCGAGGCCGGTCCGCGGAAGAAAAGCAACCACATGCAGGCGGCCACGTGCCCCGAGCCCTCGCCCGGAGCACGCTCCGGCTTATTCGGTTTCCGCGCTGAGCGCCTTGGCCTGCGAGATCCAGCCGTCGACGCGTCCCGGCAATCCCATTTCCTCGCCCACATTGTGGGCGGCCTCGGGACCGAGCGCGGCGATCTGCCAATAGTGGAAGATGCCGAGATCGTTGAGCTTCTTCTCGATCGCGGGCGACACGCCGGTGAGCTTGGTGAGATCGTCCGCGACGCCGCGCGGACCGGAGAGCGCCTCGAAGCCGAGCGACTTCTCGGCCGGTATCTCCTCGACCACGGGCGCGACCGCGGCGCCGGTGTCGACGCCCATCTCGCCCTGGGCGCGGCCGATGCCGTCGATCGCCGCCTTGGCGATCAGGTCGCAATAGAGCGTGATGGCGCGCCCGGCGTCGTCGTTACCGGGCACC
>DATBBS010000344.1:0-1804 GCA_036270895.1 Xanthobacteraceae bacterium | reverse complement strand
TCGGGCGACGTGCGCGGCGTGATCGCGCCGGAAGCCTCCAACAACGCCAAGGAAGGCGGTCACCTGGTTCCGACCATCGCGTTCGGGGTGCCGGCCGGCGCCTCGATGGCGATCCTGCTCGGCGCTTTCCTGATGCACGGGCTCACCCCCGGCCCCGAGATGCTGACCAAGCGGCTCGACGTCACCTATACGATCGTGTGGAGCCTCACTTTGGCGCACGTGATCGGCGCCCTGATCTGCCTGTGCAGCAGCCGTTGGCTCGCCAGGATATCGACGGTGCGGCCCGAGATCCTGCTGCCGATCGTGCTCGCTTTGGTTTTCGTCGCGGCCTACGAGGGCTCGCATGACTGGGGCGACCTGTTCGTGCTGCTCGGCTTCGGCGTCGTCGGCTGGCTGATGAAGCGGCTCGGCTGGCCGCGCCCCCCGATGGTGCTCGGCATCGTGATCGGCGGGATCTTCGAGCGCTATCTCTTCATCTCGACCTCGCTCTATGGCAGCGGCTGGCTGCTGCGTCCGGTGGTGATCGTGATCCTGTGCCTGGTGGCCTGGGCGCTGTTCAAGCCGTTGTCCGAGATCGTGCTCAACGTGGTGCGCGAGATCCGCGAGGTGAAGCGGCATCAGTTGCGCTTCGGCGCCTCGGCCTCCTTCACGCTCGCCGTCATCGCCTTCATCGCGATCGCCATCTTGCTGTCGTCCGAGTGGCCGGCGGCCGCCAAGCCCGTGCCGCTCACCGCCTGCTACATGGCGCTCACCGCGGCGGGGCTCAACCTGATCAACGAGCTGTTCGGCAAGGAGCAGTCGGTGGCCACGCGCGGCAATGTCGACGGCGGCGTCGCGGTCAAGAATATCGACCTCGGCGTCACGCCGGAGGCCGCCCGCCGCCAGGCCACGCTCTATTTTGCCTGGCTGGCCGCCTTCCTGCTGGCGATCTGGCTGGTCGGATTCCTGCCGGCAATCGCGCTTTTCGTCTTCGCCTATATGTGCTTCGGATTCGGCGAGTCGGCCCTCCATTCGGCCGGCTTCGCGGCCGCCACGGCGCTTCTGTGCTGGGGCCTGTTCGATCGCGTGCTGTCGGTCCATTGGCCGCAGTCGCTCATCGGCGACCTGTGGCCGGGCCTGCGCGAGGTGGTCGGCTTTATTTGATCGCCCGACCTGATATACCGGCAATCGATTTCTTGGTAGAGCATTTTCCGGCGCAAGCCTGTCCCGGACCTGATCCGGGATGGACGCCGGTTCGCCGTCGAAAATGCGACCAAAAAATATGGTGGGGCGACCGCCAGGCAGGAGCAATGCAGGTATGACAGGACTTTATGAACGCACCCCCGGACAGGGCCACAACCAGCCGCCCACCGAGGACAAGGAAGGCAAGTGGGAGCGCTGGTCGAGGAAGCGCGTCTTTGTGCGGGCGCTCGAAGGCACCTACAGCGACGTCTACAAGGGCCTCCTGGAGCAGCCGCGCGTCTATTCCTCCCGCCACCATCCCTGGAAGGGCGGCCCGGCGCTGTATGGCAAGCACGTCATCGCGCCCGGCGCCGCCAACGTCACCCAGTCGATCGAGACCCATATCGAATGCTATGCGCCCGGCGCCTACGGGCAGAAGCACGGCCACCTCAACAGCGCGGTCTTCTACGTGCTCAAGGGCCGCGGCCATGACGTCCATGACGGGCGGCATATCGAGTGGAAGGCGGGCGACGTCATGATCGTGGAATGCGGCTGCGTGCACCAGCATTTCAACGACGACCCCGACAACGAGGCGATCCTGCTGGTGTTCAAGGCGAAGCCGCTGTTCCTGTTCATGCACCTC
>DATBBS010000343.1:0-2688 GCA_036270895.1 Xanthobacteraceae bacterium | reverse complement strand
CCCTCCCACTGGCTCGACATGCTGATGTTGCGGGCGTTATCGCCGGCAATGCGCTTGCGCGCCACCGCAAGCTCGCACAGCTCCGGCATGGCGAAGAGGCCGAGCGTCGCCGGCACCAGCGGCACGCCGTCGTAGAGATAGAGCAGGTCGAAGGTCCAGCGCAGCGTGCCGCTTTCGGAGCGCGAGCCGATCATCGAGATCATCAACCCGAGGCCGGCGGCGGTGAGGCCCTTGAGGGGCGCGCGGCCGCTCAATGTCGCCACCATGGAGAGACCGAACAGCGTGAAGGCGAGAAGCTCGGGCGAGCCGATGGCGAGCAGCACCGGGCGCAGCACCGGAATGCTGATCGCCAGCACAATGGCGCCGACGAGACCGCCGGCCAGCGAGGACGCAAAGCCGGCCCCGAAGGCGCGGCCGGCCTCGCCGTTCTTCGCCATGGCGTGGCCGTCGATGACGGTCGCGGCCGCTCCCACATGGCCCGGCACCCCGAACAGCACCGCGGTGATGAAATCCGAGGAGGTGATCACCGCCGCCATGCCCAGCAGCAACGCCATCGCGGTGTGCGGGTCCATGTTGTAGGTGAAGGGGATCAGCATCGCCATGCCGACGATGCCGTTGAGTCCGGGCAGCACGCCGATCGCGAGCCCGATCACCACGCCGATGATGAGGATGCCCAGGCGCGCCGGCTCCAACAGGAGCGTGAGCGCGTGCCAGGCCATGGACGCCATGTCGGGCTGCATTGACCGCTTCCCAGCGCCCGACGGGCGCCACTCCCTTGTTGGCCCAATTGCCACGACGGAACCTGGCCGCGTGGAATTGTTATTTCTTCTCAACACACAGCGCCGGGCCTACCCCCGGCCCGTTCAATTGTTACATCCGAAAGGCCTTGGGGCGTCAAGCCATGCTCCCGGTCGGCCCGGCCCTGGCATGGTGACGCACCGGCGGGGTGACACATCCGCCCGGATTTGTGCCATAAGCCCGCCGCGGCGGGCGGCGTGGATGGCGTTCATGGGTTCAAGGAGAAACACAATGGTGTCGAAGGCATGTGTACGCATCGTCGCGGCAGTCCTGATGACGGCGCTGCCGGGATCGATGGCCCGCGCCCAGAGCCCGGCCGATTTCTACAAGGGCAAGACCGTCGAATTCTACATCGGCTACAGCGTCGGCGGCGGCTACGACCTCTACGCCCGCACGATCGCACGCCACATCGGCAAGCACATTCCGGGCAACCCGACGGTGGTCCCGAAGAACATGGAAGGCGCCGGCAGCCTGCGGCTCGCCAATTGGCTCTATCGGGTCGGGCCCAAGGACGGCTCCGTGATCGGCACGATCGGACGCGGGACGGGGTTCGATCCCATTCTCGGGCAGCAGGGCGCCCAGTTCGACGGCACCAAGTTCACCTGGCTGGGCAGCGCCAACAACGAGGTCAGCGTCTGCGTGTCGTGGAACGCCACCTCGGGCATCACCAAATTCGACGATCTCCTGAGCAAGGAAGTGACGGTCGGCGGCACCTCCACGAGCGCCGACACCGACCAGTTTCCGCGCATCCTCAACGGCGTGCTCGGCACCAAGATGCGGATCGTGAGCGGCTATCCGGGCGGCAACGACGTCGTGCTCGCCATGGAGCGCGGCGAGGTCAAAGGCCGCTGCGGCTGGTCGTGGTCGAGCGTGATGTCGACCCACCGCGTCTGGCTCGAGGAGAAGAAGATGACCGTGCTGGCGCAGCTCGCGCTGCAGAAGCATCCCGACCTGCCGGACGTGCCGCTCATCATCGATCTCGCCAAGACCGACGAGCAGAAGCAGATCCTGAAGCTGATCTTCGCCCGACAGGTCATGGGCCGGCCCTATTTGGCGCCGCCCGGCGTTCCGGCCGATCGCGCGGCGGCGCTGCGCCAGGCCTTCATGGACACCATGACCGACAAGGAATTCCTCGCCGACGCCGAGAAGGCGCAGCTCGAGATCACGCCGGTCGACGGCGCCGGCATCCAGAAGCTGGTGGCCGAGGTCTATCAGACGCCGCCCGAGGTGGCCAAGAAAGCGGCGGAGATGCTGAACGCGAAGTGAGGCCGCGTCCTCGCGGCTGAGGTTTAGTTCGCGCGCTCTGCAACGCGACACGGGGTCGGCCGTTGTATCCCTGCCGGCGCCGCGACCCGCGGCTCCCACGGGAGCGATTTTCTTGGCCAGAGCGTCGAAACCAACCGGCTCGGTCTATTTCAGGGTCATGGCCCGCGTCGGATATGTGGCCCGGGGCGCCGTGTTCATCATCCTGGGCGGCTTCGCCGCCCTGGCGGCTGCCGGCGCCATGAAACATACGGCCGACAGCAAGGACGCGTGGCGCGCGCTCCTCGACCAGCCTTTCGGCCAGCTCATCCTGTCGGCCATCGCGCTGGGACTTTTGTGCTTCGCATTGTGGCGGGCCGCGCAGGCCATTCTGGACGCGGACGAGTGCGGGAAGGACCTGCGCGGATGGGCGCGACGCCTGGTCTACGGCTTCGCGGCGCTGTTCTATGCCGGCTTTGCGATCACGTCGGTGTCGATGATCTTCGGCTGGGATCACGCCGGCAACACCGACCAGCTCACGCGCGATTGGTCGGCATGGCTCTTGAGCAAGCCGTTCGGCTTCTGGATCCTTCTTGCGGTCGGGGCGGCGATCGTCGGGACCGGCATCGGCGTCGCCGTCTCGGGTAT
>DATBBS010000342.1:0-2490 GCA_036270895.1 Xanthobacteraceae bacterium | reverse complement strand
GAGCCGCGTGTGAAGGCCTGCATCGCGCTGTCGGGCCCCTATGATTTCGGCGCCGCCTGGGACGGATTGCCGGAGCTCACGCGCGAAGCCTTCCGGGTGCGCAGCCATTGCGCCACGCAGGCCGAGGCCAAGCGCAACGCCACGACCCTCTCACTCGCCGGCGTGGCGAGCCGCATCGCCTGCCCGATGTTCATCGTCACCGGCAAGCTCGATCGCGTGGTGCCCTGGCGCGACGCCGAGCGGCTCGCCCGCGAGGTCAAAGGCCCGTGCGACCTGCTGGTGATCGAGGATGGCAGCCATGTCGCCAACAACCGCGGCTACCGCTGGCGGCCGCAGTCGGCGGACTGGATGGCGGAGCGGCTGGGGGCGGGGTGAGGGCGCGACGTCGGCGGTCGCGGATCGTGATCATGCGGCATGCTCGCGCGTGCCCGATCGACACGGCCCGCGTCGTCGCGATGTGGCATATGGCCACGGCGGCCGAATAACTTTGCCAATCCTCGGTCCCTGTAGGACTGATCATTTCCGGATGATGACCGCAACCGGAGGGACGCCATGAAGGGGCTTATCCTGTATGTCGGATTCGTGATTCTCGGCGCCATCGCGGCCGCCGGCATCGGCTACTACGTGGAGAAACATTCCACCGCCACCATCAGCCTCATCCTGTTCCTGTCGCTGTTCTTCGCAAATTTCGTCGGCGCATGGATCGCCACCCTCCTGGTCATGGACGGCACGCTCAAGAACGCGCTGGCGCGGCAGGATCAGCTCGATGCCGAGAAGATCGGCAAGGCGTGGATGAAGCAGGCCGGGTGATCCGCCGGGCACTTGCGGCCGGGGTGAGCCGGATCACGCCGACCGCCTGCCGTCATCCTCTCGCCGCGCTCCTGCGTTGCGCCAGCGCCTTGACGACCTGGAGCACGACCAGCGCCAAGCTCACCGCAATCAGGACGGCCGCGATCGGGCGGGTATAGAAGAGCGACAGCGTACCCTTGCCGACCAGCAGCGCCTGGCGGAAATTGGTCTCCAGGATATTGCCGAGCACGAAAGCGAGCACGAGCGGGGCCGGATCGAGATCGATCTTGCGCATCAGATAACCCGCGATGCCGAAGCCGATCATGATCACGACCTCGGCGACGCTGTTCGAGAGCGTATAGGCGCCGACCACGCAGAACACGATGATGAGCGGCGCCAGGATCGAGCCCGGCACGCGCAGCAACAGCACGAACAGCGATATCAGCGGCACATTGAGCACGACCAGCATGAGGTTGCCGATCAGCATGCTGGCGATGACACCGAAGAACAGGTCGGGTCGGTTCGCGATCAAGGTCGGGCCGGGCGTGATGCCCTGCACCAGGAGCGCGCCGAGGATTACGGCCATCACCGCATTGGCCGGAATGCCGAGCGAGAGCAGCGGCACGAAGGAGGATTGCGCCGCCGCGTTGTTGGCGGATTCGGGTCCCGCCACGCCCTCGATGGCGCCCTGCCCGAAGCGCTGCGGTTCCTTGGCGAGCCGCCGTTCCACCACATAGGCGGAGAACGACGCCAGGGTCGCGCCGCCGCCCGGCAACAGGCCGAGGAAAAAGCCCAACCCGGTGCCGCGCAGGATCGGCCCGATGCTCTGGCGCCAGTCCGCGGCGTTGGGCAGCAGATCGGAAAGCCGCGTGGGCTGGGCGACCGGAGCCGCATTCTGGGCGCCGCCTTCCGCCATGATCAGCAATTCGGCCACGCCGAACAGCCCCATGGCGAGCAGCGCCATGTTGAGGCCGTCATAGATGCTGAAAATGCCGAAGGTGAAGCGCTCCGCGCCGTAGATCGGATCGCGGCCGACGGTCGAGAGCAGCAGCCCGAACGAGACCATCAGCAGGGCCTTGGTCTGCGAGCCCGAGGAGAGTTGCGTCACCAGCAGGAGCCCGAGCAGCACCAGCGCGGTGTATTCGGCCGGGCCGAAAGCGAGCGCGATCCCCGACATGGCCGGCCCGACCAAGAACAGCGCGATCGTGACCAGGATTCCGGCGATGAAGGAGCCGAAGGCCGCGATGCCGAGCGCGGCGCCGGCGCGTCCCTTGCGCGCCATTGCGTAGCCGTCGAGACAGGTGACCACCGCGGACGCCTCGCCCGGAATACGCACCAGGATCGCCGTGATCGAGCCGCCGTATTGCGCTCCGTAGAAAATGCCGGCCATCAGGATGATGGCGGAGGTGATGTCCATGGTGAAGCTGAACGGCAGCAGCAGCGAGATGGTCGCGACCGGCCCGAGACCCGGCAGGACGCCGACAACCGTCCCCACGAAGGCGCCGATGAAGCAATAGATGACGTTCTTCAGCGTGAGCGCGGTCGCAAAGCCGATGCCGATTGCGTCAAAGACGTCCATGCGAAGCTCCGGACACAGGCTCGTTGACGCTGGCTCAATACAGAAGATTGTCCCACAGGTAGCCGGTCGGCAGGATCGCCTGCAGCCAGTACACGAACAGCAGATGACATCCGGCCGCGGTG
>DATBBS010000341.1:0-19132 GCA_036270895.1 Xanthobacteraceae bacterium | reverse complement strand
GCCCACCGGATCATGGTGCCGGCTGTCCGCATCGCTGTCCAGATAACGCTCGCCCCATTCGTCGAAATGCGCGCGCGAGAGCACGGGCGGCTCGCCTGCCGGCACGTCCTCGGTGAAGCGCGCCCACTGGGCTTCGAGCGTGATGACCTGCCACGCGGGCGCTTCCGGCGGCTTCTCGTAACGGCGCGGCGGGCGACGGGCGATCGCGCCGAACAGGACCAGACGGTCGACCAGCGCCGGGTGCTGGCCGGCGAAGCGCGCGGCGGGAATCGAACCCCACGAATGCGCGATGAGCGACAGGCGCGGCGCGGCCTGCTGGTCGAGAATGAAACGGACAGCCGCCGCGAGCTGCTCGCTCGCCTCCGCGGCCCGACAGAGCGACGGATGGGCCGGCGCGGGCTCGCCCATCTCGGGATAGCGGTCCGAGGCGCCAAATCCATAAAAGTCGAGCGCCCACACATCGAAGCCCGCGTCGCAGAGCGCATCGCGCCAGGAATGCCCGTCGAAGCGATGCGCGATCGAGAGCGCCGAGGGGAAGGTTCCTCCATGGACATAAAGCACGATGCGGTCGTTGCGATCGGATCGTCGGTGGGACGGCAGGCGTCGCAAGAAGAGCTGCATGCCGGCGCGCGGGCCGGGAATCCAGAAATGTTCCTCGCGCGCATCAAGCTTCTGAATGGTCGGTTTGAGCATGGGGTGCCTCGATTCAATGCGACGAAGGCCTCGCATGACCAACGCCCCGGCGCCGCCAAAGTCTCATCCGATCACTTCGGCCGCGATCGAAGTGTCGGTGCAGAACAATCGGTCCCCCGACGGGTTATCCTGCAGATACCGAGGTTCCTCATGGTTCCGGGCCCACATATCG
Organism: Xanthobacteraceae bacterium; assembly: GCA_036270895.1. Classification (GTDB taxonomy): domain Bacteria; phylum Pseudomonadota; class Alphaproteobacteria; order Rhizobiales; family Xanthobacteraceae; genus JAVDCA01. The sequence goes on along the minus strand of DATBBS010000341.1, from coordinate 18,267 downwards.
CGGAAGTCGCCCATCTGGTCGGCGATCCGGCGCGCGCCAACATCCTGGCGGCGCTCATGGACGCGCGCGCGTTGACGGCCTCCGAGCTCGCTTATGCGGCCGGCGTCTCGCCGCAAACCACGAGTTCGCATCTCGGCAAGCTCGCCGAGGCCCGCTTGCTCGCGGTCGAGACTCAGGGGCGCCACCGCTACTACCGGCTCGCCTCCCCGCTCGTCGCGCATATGCTCGAATCCGTGATGGCGGTCGCCGCCTGCGGCCCGCCGCGTCACCGGCCGGCGTCGCGGCTCGACGACGAGCTGCGCGCGGCGCGCAGCTGCTACGACCATTTGGCCGGCCGTCTCGGCGTCGCGCTGGCGGATGCGCTGGTGGGGCGCGGCTTCGTCGCTCTCGATCAGGATGGCGGCGAAGTGACGCCGGCCGGATTCGGCTTTTTCGCCGAGCTCGGGATCGATCTGGAGCCGCCCGGCGCAAGCCGCCGCGTCTTCTGCCGGCCGTGCCTCGATTGGACCGAGCGCCGGCATCACCTGGCTGGTCACGTCGGCGCCTGCCTGATGCGCCATTGTTTCGACCGCCATTGGCTGCAACGAAAACGCGACAGCCGCGCCGTGACGGTGACGCCCGCCGGCGCGCGGCATTTGGCGGAAATATTCGGCATCAGCCTGATATAGTGGATGGCAAAAATCGCGGAGACGATGATGGCGGGGCATAGTGGTTCGAAGAACGGCGTCGCTTCGCTCGCTCCCGGGCCGGGCGTGGACGATGGATCATTGCCCTGTCTATTTGCGGTCAGCCGCATATAGACGATCTATGAAGCCATCTCGCTCAAGTTCGTCGATGAATGATGAGTCCGCGATGTCGGCCTCCTGGAGGGATGCCGCAGCCGGGTATTTTGCAGCAAGCAACTCGCGCAAGGTCTGCATTCCGGGAAACGACGGCCGCGGAACCCTCTGAAACACCGGCACGTGAAATGCGTACAGGTCCTCTGCGGCTTTCCGATCCTGGATGTTGAGATACCGCTGCAGCAGGGGGACCACGATCTCGGGGCGCGTCTTGAAAAGATGGATCGTCTCGACGAAGCCCTGCATGACATTCATGACGAGCTCGCGATTCGAGGTGATCAGCTTGCGTGTGCTCGCGAATATCGATGGCGTGCCGAACTCGCGTACAGGAAATGCATTCCAACCGTAACGGACTTGGCCTGTAAAGCGAAGGTCGATCGGCAGTGCGCCGGCATCGATCTCTCCGGCTGCCAGCGCCGCATAGATGCGTTCGAACTTGATCAGGGGCACATAGGTCGCGGTGGCACCCGCCTTTTCGATTGTAATTCGGGCCGCCACGCTGGTCTGGCCGGTCTCGCTCAATACCCCGACATTCTTCCCGGTCAACTGACCGAGCTGAGTAACCTCCTTTCGGGTCATGACAAACGAATTCGGGAAGTCCGACGTCGGCGTTGCGAGGATGACAATGCCGCGACCTCTGAGTACTTCTTCCGCGACAGGCAGGGTTCCGGTGTGCGCAAATTCCCAATCGCCGCGGATGACCCCTGCAGCAGCCTGCGGACCGCCGACCGCAATGGCCGGCAAGGTCATGTCGATCCCTCGCCTTTTGAAGAGACCGGCTTCGGCTCCGATCCATGCGGTGCTTTGCCATGTCGCAAGCAGGCCCGTCGCCACTCTGACCGGTGTCTGTTGCGCCCAAGCCGGGCGGAGAGCGGTAGCTTGGGCCGCCGCACCACCCGCGATCAATTGCAAGAACTCGCGACGGAAAAGTTTCATGGCGTCCTCCGAATCCGCCGGACAGCATAGGGTGATCTCTGCCGCCGGCTTGGACGTTGCGGGAATACCGCTAGGACTGGACGGGACTCCGAGCTAGTCTCATCCCCAATGACCCTCGGGTCACAGCACAATGGCGATGCGAATGAGCGCGCGTGCCGCAGACACTGTGCAAGTGCAGGCGCAGGGCAGCGCCGTGCAGTCGCTCCATGAACACGGCTTGACCTGGGTATCGTTCACGCCGATCCCGGACTTTGCGTGCGATATCGACTTTATGCTCCGGAAGTTTCCCGACCTCGGCCTCCTGTCGGGAACGGTGCAAGGTGTCCGTCACGAACACGCGCGCCGGGACAGCGGCGACGGCGATGACGATTTCAGCTTTCACATGAATCTGAGCGGGCTCAGCTTCATCGCGGGGCAGCGCGGCGAGACGACGTTGCGTAACGGCGATGCGATGCTCCTCAGCTATTCGGTTTCGAGGACCATCAGCCGGCCGGATCTCGTGGATCATCGCGTCATCCGGCTGCCCCGGGCATTGCTCAGCCCGCTGGTGCGCAATATCGATGATGCCGTGCTGTCCCCGATCCCGCGCGGCACGGGTATGTTGAGCCTGCTGAGAAATTACGTAGATGCCGTGTTCGACGATCCGGCACTTGCGATCCCGCATATGCGGCAGCTGATCGTGACCCAACTTTGCGATCTCGTCGCGGTCACTCTGGGCGCAACGCGCGACGCAACCGCGGTGGCCAGCGGTCGTGGCCTGCGCGCGGCCCGACTGCGCGCCATCAAGGGCGACATCGAAGCGCACCTTGCAAACGGCGAACTTTCGCCCGGAGCGGTTGCGAAGCGCCAGAAGGTCTCGGACAGCTACATACGCAAGCTCTTCGAAACCGAAGGAACCTCATTCTCGCAATTCGTCCTTGGCCGTCGCCTCGGGCGGGCTCGTCGCATGCTGACGGACCGGCGATGGGCCGAGTGCAGCATTGCATCGATTGCGTTCGAAGCGGGCTTTGGTGACTTGTCCTACTTCAACCGGACGTTCAAGCGTTCCTACGGCGCCACGCCGTCGGAAGTTCGGGGCGCAGTCGATCGCGGGTAACGCGAAATCGACGCCGAACATGGGCGAGCGAGGCGGCGCCGTTCTTCGAACGGCTATGGGCGGGCATGACGGAGCTCGCGGTTCTGCCTGATCGGAAACGCGCTACCGCGCCGCCGTCACCTGGATCTCGATCTTCTTCTCCGGTCCTTGCAGCAGCGCCTCGATGCAGGCGCGCGCCGGCGTCTGACCGGCGACCGCCCAGGCGTCCCAAACCTTGTTGAACTCGTCGACCGTGCGGATGTCGGACAGCCAGATCGTCGCGGTGAGCAATTTCGACTTGTCGGTTCCGGCCTTGGCCAGGAAGCCGTCGATGAGCGCGAGGATCTCCGCGCTCTGCTCGGCGAGACTCTGGCCGACGGTCTTGTTCGCGGTGAGCCCCGCCAGATAGACCGTGTCGCCGTGGACCACGACCTTGCTCATGCGCGGTCCGGCGTCGATGCGTTGGATGGTCATGGGTTCTCCTGTGCGTGCTTCGATTTTAGGACGGGATATTGCCCGTCCATTGATGAGTTTCGTTCAACAGAGAATGCAATAGATACACGATTTTCATATTGGCTTTTCGGTCATATCGTTCGGACGCATGCATTCAGGCATCGAAAGAAGTTCGATGTCACCACCGTGGCTCCGCTGTGGCTCGGGCGGAGCGAGGCTTCAGCCACAAGACTCGATTGTCGCAAGAACAAGCCAAATGCGGAAACACCCGTGGCGACAAGATTTTCAACATTTGACTACGTGCGTCGGCGATCACCCCTCTCCCCCATGGACGATTTCCGACGCATGTGAGCCGCCGGGTGCCCCGCCCGGCGGCTCTCCCGCCAGTCCCGCCCGCGGAAGGGCAACGCACCCCGTTGCGGATTGAGCCGTGGAGGAGCTTCCGATCATGCCCACAGCCGCTCCTGGAAAGACCCATCACATTCAGCATCGCCCGCCCTTCGAGTGCATTGCGTTGCTGCTCCAGGGCGGCGGCGCTCTCGGCGCCTATCAGGCGGGCGTTTATGAGGCGCTGGCGGAGGCTGGCATCCATCCCGACTGGGTCGCGGGCATTTCGATCGGGGCCATCAATGCAGCCCTCATCGCGGGCAATCCGCCCGAAAGACGCGTGGAAAAGCTGCGCCAGTTCTGGGAACACATCACCACCGACGTCTTCCGGAATTGCCCGCGGGATTTCCTGACCCCCTGGATGAAGAGCGACTGGGCCCGCGGTCTCATGAGCCAGGCGAGCGCCGGTCTGGCCATGATGGACGGCGTGCGCGGCTTTTTCGCCCCGCGGCTTCCGCTTCCCTGGCTCCATCCGACCGGCACGATCGAGGCGACCAGCTTCTACGACACGGCAAGCCTCAAAAGCACGCTGGAGAATTTTGTCGATTTCGACCGCATCAACGCGCAGGACACGCGCTTCAGCGTCGGCGCGGTCAACGTGCGCAGCGGCAATTTCGTCTATTTCGATACGGCGACGCATACGATCCGGCCCGAGCACGTCATGGCGAGCAGCGCCCTGCCGCCGGGCTTTGCGGCCGTCGAAATCGATGGCGAATATTATTGGGATGGCGGCCTCATCTCGAATACGCCCTTGCAGTGGGTGATGGAAAGCGTTCCTCGCCAGGACACGCTGGCCTTCCATGTCGATCTGTGGAGCGCGCGCGGCAATTTTCCCGGCAATCTGGCGGAGGTCGAAACGCGGCGAAAGGAAATCCAGTATTCGAGCCGCACCCGCGCCAACACGGACCACTTCAAATATGCCCAGCGGCTGCGCAACGCGGTCGCCTCCTTGCTCGAAAGCCTGCCCGACGAGCTGAAGAACAATTCCAACGCGAAGCTGCTCGGCTCCATCGCCGACCGTAAAATCTACGACATCGTCCATCTGATCTATCGGGCAAGGAATTACGAGGGCCAATCGAAGGACTATGAATTCTCGCGCCTGAGCATGGAGACCCATTGGCGTGCCGGCTATCACGACACGGTGCGGACGCTGCGCCATCCCCATGTGCTGGAGCGCCCGGCCAACCATGAGGGCGTGGCGATCTTCGATCTGGCGCAGGACGGCCGCGACTAGGGGTCAAAATCTGACGCTTGAGTCCCGGTGGTCCGGTGGCGATGCGATCGATCGAACTTCCGGTTTCGGGCCGGAAGTCAACTGTGAGAATCGACCCTAGCCGTGTGTCGCAGAGTCCGATTTGGGCGAGGTCGACCTGGTGCGCAGCTGCCCCTCGTAGTCGCGCTTGCCAAGCGGCACGCCCCGCGAGCGCAGGATGGCATAGGCGGTGACGGCGTGGAAATGAAAGTTGGGCAGCGAAAAGGAAAGAAGGAAAGTCTCCGACGTGAAAGCGAGTTGTCGCGGCGTCCAGGCCGAGGAGCGATCATCTTCGTCGAGCGGGCGGTGGAGGGCAATGTTCAGCGCCTTGCCGGCCCAGCCATTGACCTCGGTGGGCGTGAGCGCCTCCAGCGCCGCTATCGCCTCGTCTACCAACACCCGCAGCCCGGCGAAAGGCATCGCCCCGATCAGCGCCGGCGGAGCGAAGACGCCGGTCTTCACCGCCTCAAGCCCCCACACCGAATGATGCGACAGGGCTTCGATCTGGAAGTGAAACGGCGCCATGTCGGCGATCAGTCGCGCATGCACGAAGTCGTCCGGGTCGGCGCCGGTCTCGGCGCAGTGCTTCGCGGCGCGCTGAAGGAAGCCCGCGACGGCCCTAACGGTCTGCAAGAAGGTTGGCACGCTGAGGTCGTAGAGTGATGTCGCCATCGTCTCCCCCTTGGTTGGACCGGTCCACCTCCGCGAGGTCGTCCATGACGACCGGCGTCAACGGATGAGCTCAGGCCGGATGCTGGTAAGCTCCGGAAAAGGATTCTTGATCGAGCTCCTGCCCGTCGAGCGGGCCGCGCGGATCATGTCGATGAGCGCACGCAGGGCGGCAGGAACCTGCCGGCGCCCGGGATAATAGAGGACCAGTCCTTCGATGGTCGGCGACCAGTCCTCCAGCACCCGGACCAGCTGCCCCGAGCGCAGGAATGGTTCGGCAAAGGCTTCGGTCGTGTACGCGATCCCCAGCCCGTCGACCGCCGCGCGAAGCGCCAAATCGGGATTGTTGACCATCACCCTGCCATCCACGGAAATCCGCCGCGACTTGCCACGCCGCTCGAACGGCCACTCGAACACAGGACCATCGTCAGCCCACCGGTATTGAATGCAGCTATGCTGGGCGAGATCGTCGGGCGTCTTCGGCGGACGCCGGCGCGCGAAATATTGCGGCGCAGCGGTCACCGCCAACTTTATCGGTCCGGTCGCCGGGATCGCAATCATGTCGGCCGCCGCCCAGTCTCGCGTTCCGATCCCGGCATCAAATCCTTTCGCCACGTCGTCCATGGGCACCTGGCCCATGTGGACCTCGAGGTGGACATCCGGATAGGTCGACAGGAAACGTCCCCAAACCGACGCGACCACCATGGCTCCCAGGTGGGATGCGTGGAGCCGCAGCCGTCCCACGGGTCGCTGGCGCTCCTGGTTCAAGTCCTCGAGCGCGCCGGCGATCTGATCGATGGCCGGCCGCAGCCGATCGAGCAGCCGCCGGCCGGCATCGGTCAGCGACACGCTGCGCGTCGTGCGATGGAGCAGGCGCACCCCGAGGCGCTCCTCCAATTGCCGCATCGAGTGACTGAGCGCCGAGGGCGTGACGCCGAGACGCGATGCCGCGGCGCGAAAGCTCCGTTGATCGGCGACAGCCACGAAGGCCGTCAGGTTGGTCAGGTCACCACGATCCATTGCTGAGCTCCTCTCAACACCGAATGCAATAGATATAGTATTTTCATTTGTTTCATTCATCGCCACCTTGGGCCGGCGCGGCTTTGCGTGCCGAAGGAAATTCAATGCCAGCCCATGCGACAACCATTCCCCTGCGCGCCGACAGGACCGAACCGCCGGCCTCCCGGCGCGACGCCCCGCCGGAGCACTTTCCCGCGCCGCCTCTGGCGCCCGCGCCGGACGCCACGCCGCAGCCGCCGGACAGCCGGGCCGGGACTCCCTCCCCGGCCGGGAAACCGCCGGCATCTCCACAGGAGCCTTCGCGCCGGCGGTGGCTGCGCTGGGCATTGTTTGCGTTGCTGCCACTAGCGCTGATCGCCGGCGCCTATTGGTACGTGACCGGCGGCCGCGTGATGTCGACGGACGACGCCTATGTCGAGGCCGACAAGGTCGGCATCTCGACCGACGTCTCGGGCATCGTCACGGAGATCGACGTCAAGAACAACCAACAGGTCGACGCGGGCGAGGTTTTGTTCCGCCTGGACGATCTCCCGTTTCGGCTCGCCCTGGAGCGCGCCGACGCGCAGATCGGCATCATCCGCAACGATCTGAACGCCCTCAAGGCGAACTACGGAGACATGCAGGCGCAGATCAAGCAGGCGCAGGACGATGTGGCCTATTACGACCGCGAATACCACCGCCAGGAGGACCTCGCGTCCAAGAGCTTCGCGTCGCAGCAGACCTTCGACACGGCCCGTCGCAATCTGGTGAATGCGCAACACAAGCTGGCGTCGCTCAATCAGCAGCTCGCCGCCATCGTGGCCAATCTCAACGGCGATCCCAACATCCCGGTCGAGCAGCACCCGCGCTACCGCGACGCGGTGGCACAGCGGGACGAAGCCGCGCGCCAGCTCGACCACACCGTGGTGAAGGCGCCATTCGCCGGCGTCGCGACCAACGTGCCATCGATCGCGCCGGGCAAGTACCTGCAGGCCTCGATGACCGCTTTCTATCTTGTCGCCACCGACCATCTCTGGGTCGACTCGAACCCGAAAGAGACCGAGTTGACCTATGTGCGGCCGGGACAGCCGGTCACGGTGACGGTGGACACCTATCCGGACGCCGAGTGGCACGGTGTCGTTGAAAGCATCAGCCCGGCGGCGGCGCAGGAATTCTCGCTCCTGCCGGCGCAGAACACGAGCGGCAACTGGGTGAAGGTCGTGCAGCGCATCCCGATGCGCGTTCGTCTCGACACCAGCGATAAGAGCCGCCCGGCCTTGCGCGCCGGGATGAGCGTAGAGGTCGGCGTCGACACCGGGCATCCACGCGGCTTGCCGCAATTCCTCACCGCCCTGTTCGGCCGCGCCCGCGGGAGCTCATGATGGCGGACCGCGCGGCGGAAGGCACGAACCGGGCGGCGATCACGGTCTGCGTGATCCTCGCCACCATCATGCAGGCGCTCGACACGACGATCGCCAACATCGCGCTCCCCTATATTCAGGGCTCCGTCTCGGCCAGCCAGGATCAGGCCAACTGGGTGCTGACCGCCTATATCGTTGCGGCTGCGATCATGATTCCGACGACGGGATTCCTCGCCGGCCGGTTCGGACGCAAACGCCTTCTCCTCGTGTCCGTCGCCGGCTTCACCATCGCCTCGATGCTGTGCGGCATGGCGCAGTCCTTGGTGCAGATCGTGCTGTTCCGAATCCTGCAAGGCGTGTTCGGCGCCGCGCTCGTCCCGCTGTCGCAATCCGTGCTGCTCGACATCTATCCCAAGGAGCGCCAGGGGTCCGCGATGGCGCTCTGGGGCATCGCGGTGATGGTCGGGCCCGTCCTCGGCCCGGTTCTCGGCGGCTGGTTGACCGAGAACTACACATGGCGCTGGGTTTTCTACATCAACGTGCCGCTCGGCGCCCTCGCGTTCTTCGGCATCACCACCTTCCTGCCCGAGACCGCACGAAACGTCGGTGCGAGGCTGGACTGGGTCGGCTTCGGCACATTGAGCCTCGGCATCGGCGCATTGCAGGTTCTGCTCGACCGCGGCGAGCAGCTCGACTGGTTCGGCTCGGGCGAAATCTGGATCGAGGCCATCATCGCCGCCTCGGCCTTCTACCTGTTTCTCGTTCACACCTTCACGGCGGACGAGCCTTTCGTCCGACCAGCTCTTTTCCGCGACCGCAATTTCGCCGCCGGGATGATTTTCATCTTCATCGTCGGCGTCACCTATCTGGCCTCCCTGGCGCTCCTCACTCCCTATCTTCAGAGCCTGATGAACTATCCGATCGTCACGGCGGGGCTGGTCCTGGGGCCGCGTGGAATCGGTACGATGGCGGCGATGATGATCGTGGGACAGCTGGTCGGAAAGGTCGACACGCGCCTGCTCCTCGCCATCGGCCTCGGACTTACGGGTTGGTCGCTCTACCAGATGACCGGGTGGACGCCGGATGTGTCGCAGATGACCCTCATGAGCAACGGGGTGGTCCAGGGCGCCGGCCTCGGCTTTCTCTTCGTGCCGCTCAGCGCGGTGAGCTTGGCGACACTGCCGCCGCAGCAGCGGACCGAGGGCGCCGGCCTCTACAATCTGTCACGCAACATCGGCTCCAGCGTCGGCATTTCGGTGGTGACCAGCCTGCTGACCCAGAACACGCAGGCCAACCACGCAGAGATCGCCCAGCACGTCACCGCCGTGAATCGGATATTCGAGAACCCGGCCATCGCGCAGTTCTGGAATCCAGCCACGGACGCCGGCCGCGCCGCACTTGATGCCATGATCACGACGCAGTCCCAGGTCATTGCGTATATCGACGATTTCAAGCTGCTGATGATCGCGACCCTCGCCGTGATCCCGCTGCTCCTGGTCTTCAAGCAGGCGTCCGGCGGCGGGGATCACCCGGTCGTCGTGGAATGATGTGAGCATGAATCGATGCCGCCCCGCGCCAGCGGGCAACATTCGCGACGACGAGCGGCGTGGCCCCGCACCGTGATTCCTGGTTGCGCGTGAGCGCAGCCGGGTCGATAAAGCGATGCGGCGGTTCTGGGAGGGCGTGACGTGCGTTCCAGGGTCTTTGCGTTGGTGCTGCTGGGCGGCACGCTTGCGGGTTGCGCGTCGGTTTACAATTATCCGGGCAATCAACCGCTTCTTACCGCCGCGCTGACCAATGACACGAGTCTGCTCAACCCGATCATCGCCGATGACAATGACAATGCTCTGATTGCATTGTCGTTCTCGGGGGGCGGATCCCGTGCGGCGGCGTTTTCCTTTGGGGTGTTGCAGGAGCTCGATCGGACCCGAACCGGCGCCAGACCCGCGAAGTCGCTGCTCGAGCGCGTCGACTTCGTCTCCGGCGTTTCGGGCGGAGCAATTACGGCAGCCTATTTCGGATTGAAAAAGCGTGCCGCGCTGGATGATTTTCGCGAGCGGTTTCTGCTGCGAAATGCGGAGGAAGATCTCAATACCAACATCAGCCTTGTGAACCTGGGCCGCGCGTTGGGCGGCGGCGTCAACGACGACAAGTTTTCACGCTGGCTCGATCAGAATCTTTTCGAGGGCGCTACATTCGAGTCGTTTGGCGGGGGTCGTCGACCCCAGGTCTGGATCAACGCGTCCGACATCTATAACCGCACACCGTTCGTTTTCGGCGAGATCGCCTTCAAAGCGCTGTGCAGCGACATCCGCTCTTACAAGATCGCCGACGCGGTGGCGGCGTCGGCGGCCGTGCCGCTCGTGTTCGCGCCAATCGTGCTGGAGACCTATCCGGGGGGCTGCGCCGCCCGACTGCCCGATTGGGTCGAGCGTGCGCGACATAATCCGGAGGCGCAACCCTTGCTCCGCGCGTTCGCCCAGGCAATCGCGCGCTATCACGATGGCTCGATGAAATATGTGAAGCTGCTCGACGGCGGCCTGGTCGATAATTTCGGCCTGTCGGGACTCAGCATCGGGATGCTGGGAGCGCAGCGGCCCTACGAGCCCATGCCCCAGAGACAGGCGGCGCACGTGCGCCGGATGATGATTGTGGTCGTCGATGCGGGACGTGGATTGGCCGGCAATTGGGAAAACAGCCTCGAGGGGCCGAACGGCGTGGAGCTGGTGGCTGCGGCAGCCGATACGGCGATCGATGCGAGCGTGCGTTCGAGCTACGCGGCTTTCAGTTCGCTGGCCAACGAATGGGCTGCAAAAGTCCGGCGGTGGCGCTGCGGATTGTCGGAGGCCCAGCGCAGTCGGCTTGCATTGCCTCCCGGTTGGAATTGCAATGACCTCAACATTTTCATCGATCGGATCAGCTTCGACCGCCTGGGACCAATCCGCGCGCGGAGTCTGGACGCCATCGCGACGCGGCTCGTGCTTCCGCCCGATCAGGTCGATGCGCTGATCGAAAGCGGTGCCGACGCGCTGCGCGCCAGCGCACAGTACCAGGCGTTTCGCCGCGGGCTTTGATTTCGCCGGAATATATGTAGTCGCACCCGTTGGCAGGATCAGGCTGTTGCGGCGACGACTTCACCGCACCGAGAAGGGCGACCCATAGGGTCGGCCGAACGGCACGCCGGCGGTCACGGTCTGCACCGGCTTGAGCTGGGCGCGGCCGTCGCGCCGATTGTTGCGGGTATCGACGAACGACACCGGCCCCTCGACCAGCTCCATGATGGCGACGTCGCCGGGCGCCCCGACCTGCAGCGTGCCGAGCTTGGGCATGCGGTTGATGATCCGCGCCGGATTGATCGTCGCCATCGCGACCACCTGCTCGAGCGTGAAGCCCATTCCCATGAACTTGCTCATCACGTTGGTGAGATAGGGCACGCCGGGGGAATTGCCGGAAAACACGTGGATGTCGGACGAGATGGTGTCGGGCCCGCAGCCCTGCGGGATCGCGACCTCGGCGACCGTGTAGTCGAAGCTGCCGCCGCCGTGCCCGACGTCGAAGACGACGCCGCGTTGCTTGGCGGCGAGCGCCGCCGGAAGCAGCCTGCCGTTCTGCACGATATTGGTGAAGGCGCCGCCGATGTTGGGCGCGCCCGAATAGGCGTGGGTAAGGATGTCGCCCGGCCGCAGGAGGTCGAGGATCTGCGACATCAGCTCCGCCGTCTCGACGCCGCCGATATGGGCCATTACCCTGCCGCCGGTGCCAGCCCTCTCGCAGGCCAGGATCGCGCGCCGCAGCGGCTCGATGCCGTTGTGGGCGATCACGTTCTCCGACATGCGCACCTTCACGCCGATCGCGATGTCGGGATTCTCGGCCACCGCCTTGGCGCAGGCGTCCACCTGCGCATAGTCGATGTTATAGAGCTCGGCGATAGGGAACGGCGTCAGGCCGATATTGGCGATGTGCACGAACGCATAGAGCCGGGTGCGCGTCTGCGCCACGATGAAGCGCCGGAACGCCGCGAAATTGTTGGCGCCGGCGTCTCCCGCCGACACGCAGGTGGTGGTGCATTGAAATGGCGTGAGCTCGTCCGCCGGGATGCCGATCGCGGAGCCGTAAGGGTAGACGTGGCAGTGCAGGTCGACGAGCCCCGGCGTCACCAGCTTGCCGCCGGCATCGAGCAGCCGCAGCGCGCGGGCGGCCGGAATGTCGGGCTCCAGCGCCTCGATGAGGCCGTAGCGGATCCCGATATCGCGCCGGCCGCGCAGGCCCTGGCTGGGGTCAAGCACGTCGCCGCCCTTGATGACGAGATCGAACTTGTCGTCCGGCCCCATGGCGGCCCGCCCGCCGCCACCCATGAGCGCAAGCGCCCCCGCCCCGCCGAGAAAGCTCCGACGCGATGCGATCGACATGCTCAGCCTCCTACGGCGCCTTGCGTGTTGACATACAGCGCATAGACCGAATGGCTCGCCGCCATGAACAGGCGGTTGCGCTTCACCCCGCCGAAGCAGAGGTTGGCGGATCGTTCCGGCAGTACGATCTTGCCGATGCGCTTGCCGTCGGGCGCGAACACGACGACGCCGTCGAGCCCCTCGCCCATGCCCCAGCCGCACCACAGATTGCCGTCGACGTCGCAGCGGAAGCCGTCCGGCGTCTCGTTCTGGGCGCAGGCGACGAAGACGCGGCTGTTGGCGAGTTTCGTGCCGTTGTCGGTCACGTCGAAGACGCGGATCACGCGCGGCGTGACGCCGGCCTCGACCACGTACATCTTCGTCTCGTCGGGAGAAAAGCAGAGGCCATTCGGCCGATTGACGTCGGCACTCGCGACCGTCGCCTGCCGCGTCCTGGGATCGAACCGGTAGACATTGGTCGGCAGCTCCGGCTTGTCGACGTGGCCCTCGTAGTTGCCGAGGATGCCGAAGGGCGGATCGGTGAACCAGATCGAGTCGTCGGACTTCACCACGATGTCGTTCGGCGAGTTGAGCGGCTTGCCGTCGAACCTGTCAACCAGCACCGTGACGGTGCCGTCGTATTCGGTCCGCGTCACCCGCCGCGTGTCGTGCTCGCAGGTGACGAGGCGGCCCTGGCGATCCCGCGTGTTGCCGTTGGCGTTGTTCGACGGCTTGCGGAACACGCCCACACGCCCGGTCTCCTCGTCCCAGCGCATGATGCGGTTGTTCGGAATGTCGCTCCACATGAGGCAGCGCGCATCTCCGAACCAGACCGGCCCCTCGCACCAGCGCATGCCGGTCGCGATCCGTTCGACGCTCGCCTGCGCGATACGATATTTCGCAAAGCTCGGGTCGAGGATCTGGACGGCAGGATCCGGATAGACCTCGCTCGGCTCCCAGCGGGCGAGCGCATCGGATGCGGCGCTCGCCGCGAGCACCAACGAACCGGCAGACGCGACGAAATCACGGCGTGATACGGCCGACACGGCACTTCCTCCCCTGTTCGACGGCTTTGCTTTTGATTGAGAGGAATGGTGCGTCCGCGGCCGGCGTCACGTCAACCGCGAATGTCGCGGTGTCTCCCCCGCGCCACGCCCTGCTTAGTCGTCGGCACCGCTAAGGCACGACCCTGTATCGGCGCTGCAACAGCCGCAGCAAGGCCAAAACGGCCATCGCCGCAAGCACCAGGCCGCCGGCGAAACGCAAGGGCGCGCCGTGCGCGCCGCTGGCGTCGCGGAGAAGACCCCCGACCGGTACCAGCAACGCCATCCCGGCGTAGTACCAGGTAAAAAATATTCCCATTCCGGCGGCGCGATTTGGCGCGCGCAGCACTTCGGCCGGCAGCACCATGATGGCGCCCGCCGGCAGGCCCGCCGCCGCCCCGACGACGATCATGAGCGCAAGCGAGGGCGCCGCCGGCACCAGCAAGATGCCGAGCCCGAAGACAGCCAGGCTCGCCATCATCACCACCGTCGGGTGGCCGATGCGATCAATCAGCACGCCCCCGAGCGGGATCGTCACGATCAGGGTCCAGGAGACCAGGCTGGTCAGCAGGCCGGCGTCGCGCTGGGACAGCCCGTGCGACGTCAGCAGAGCCGGGCCGAAGCTCACCACCAGGATGTAGCCGACGTTGAACAGCATCCACACGGCGCCGGCCAGCGACACCAGGCCGAGCTCGCGCGGCGACAGGCGCGGGCCCTTTTGCTCGCATGGCGGCGGGGGTGGGGCTGCGGCCGGGGGAATACGGTAGATCGCCGCGATCAGCATCAGCACCAGAGCGGCGACCGCCGCCGTGCTCGCCAGCGCGGCGGTCAGCGAGGCGCGGGCCGCGAGCCACGGCAAGACCACCAGCGCGAGACCGATGCCGAACGGCCAGCTGCCGACAAGGAGAGCCAATGCGGTGCCGATCTCGCGGCCGACGAACCAGTCCGTCGTCATCTTGGTCAACAGCACGTTGAGCAGCACCGCGCCGGCCCCGCTGGCGAGACGTCCGGCCAGCACCGTCGGGTAGTCCGCGCTCGCGGTCATGAGGCCGCCCGCCACCATGAGCATCAGGCCGATCAGCGCTATGCGCTTGTCGCCAAAATAACGGCCGAGCAGGCCTCCCGGATACGCAATGACGACGCCGGGAAGCAGATAGAGCCCGATCAGCAATCCGAGCTGGGTGTAATCGATCCCGAAGCCGGCGATGACGAACGAGGAAAGCGCGCCAACCGCCTGAAATTGAAAGGCCATCGCGGTCCGAGCGAGGAACAGGACAGTCAGGATCAGCCACCGCTCGCCGACTTTCGAGCGGATGCCGTCGCGCTCGCGCATGGCACCACCATCGAGGCGTCCAACTCGACGCAGGATCGTACCCGCACCGGCCGTAAAGCCGGAAGAGCCAATTCAACGGCTTCACCATGTTGAAGTCGCGGGCCGCCCGACGGTCCGCGTCGACGCACCGCGCCATGATCCTGGAAACAATGGTCGCGCTGCGCGATGATCCCGTCGTCGGGTGCTGGCTGTGGCGACCAGACCAGCCCGGTCCAGGCCGGCCATCGAGGCACCATCCAACTCGAGGGAGGACAGGTTATGCTGGATGTCGAAGCTTGCAAGATCCTCATCGCGGGGAATTGTATTTTTCGCAGAGGCGTCGCGAGCCTCGTCCGCGATGTTGTCCCGAGCGCATCGATCGCCGAAGCCGTTTGTTTTGCCGACGCAAGAGCGTGGCTTATCGGCGGCGATTTCTTCGCGGCGCTGTTCGATATCGACGCGGGCGAGCTCAATGGACCCGTCAGCTTTCGAAGGCTTCGCGTCGATTGTCCCGACCTCATCCTCGCCGTGCTGTCGCGCACCGCAAGCGCCGGCGACATCCTTGGCTACCTGGCCGCCGGCGTCACCGGTTATATCCTCGACAAGTCCGGCCAGGCGGAAGTCAAGCGCGCCGTCGGAGAAATCCTCAACGGCGCGATCTACATACCGCCGGACGTCATCGAGCCCACGGCTTGCGATCCGGAGCTCGCGCTACCTGCCTTGCGCCGGGACGGGTGCCGTTTGACGCCGCGGCAGAACGGGGTGCTCGGATTGTTGCTGAAGGGATTTTCCAACAAGGAGATCGCGCGCCAGCTCAATTTGTCTCCCCACACGGTCAAGATTCACGTCAGCGCCCTGCTGCGCTGTTTTGCCGTGCAAAAGAGGTCCAGCCTCGCGCTGGCGGCGGCCGCGCTGCGCGCCGAGGGGATCGGCCATTGCGGTCCGCTCGGCGCGCCGCAGCTGATGCAAATCAGCGCCTGAAGCGCGGCGCTGCGGTGGAGCTAGCTCTCCTTCATCGAGGGCTAGTCCCTTTCCGTCGTTGATCCGCACGGGCGACGATATCATCCTGGCGGTGCTGCTGCGGCCGGGCGTCTGTCCACGTCCCGCCGACATTCAGGGCAGCCGCGACCGACAACCCACCACAACGGAGACCAACGTCATGCGCGACACGGAACGAGGCCATTCTTCGAAGAAGGAAGCCGGCGACCAGACAAAGGCGCCGAAAGCGCGGAGCCTCAACTCGCTCCTCGAAACGGTGCGCCAGAAGATGGCCTACACGATTCGCGGAATCTGATCGAAGCCGGTTCTCTCGCGGCTTTGGTTTCTGCTGCATGAAACACCTTCATGAAAGGATGCATCGCCATGCGCGTCATGGAACGAGGCGGCCGATATAAGAAGGAAACCGACTACCAGATCGTGCCGAGGGCGCCGATGACAGGCTTCGTGCCGCCGGCGGCGGGCGGCAACGTTCTCCTCGAAACGGCGCGCCAGAAAAGAGCGCATGGGATCCGTTGAAACATGATCGAAGCCGGTTTTGCCGCCGGCTTCGATTCCTGCTGCTGTTGGACTGTCACTTCGAGCCTGGAGGAACACAATGATGCATCCGGTCACTGAATGGGTTCGCGTCGCCGGCGAGACGGCGATCGTCGCGCGCGAGTCGGGCGAGGTGTGGTTTCATGGGCGCGACTCGCAGGAAGCACAGGCTGCCGATTTCACCGGGCGCATGACCGGCGGGGGCACGCTGGTCAGCACGACGGGATTGCTCGATGGCGCGATCAGCCTCGCCTACGAGGAGACCGACAGGCGGCTCGGGCAGACCGACAGCCGGCCTGGCGCCGAACGCCCGAACCTGCTGCGCTACGTCTATGCCCTGGCGGGCGCCTATCACACCGCCAAGGACACGCCGCGCAATCTGTTGCGGGCTGGCGAGCGCTTCAAGGAGCTCGGGCGGCCGGAGGTCACCGCCTATCTCGAGATGCGCGCCAGGGAGGAAGCCGGCCACGAGCGGCTGGCGCTCAAGGACCTGCGTGCGCTGGGGCTGCCCGCCGAGCGGATCGTGGCGAATCTGGTGCCGGCCGGCATCAAGCCGCTGTGCGACCTGTTCGACCGCTTCTGCTTCGAGGATTATCCGATCCGGTCCATCGGCTTCTCCTATTGCTCGGAGCGCATCGCTGCCCTCAAGCCGAAATCGGAGATCGATGCGGTGCAGTCGCTAATTCCCGGCCGCCTCGATGCCACGCGCTTCCTGCGAAGCCACAGCAGCCTCGGCAGCGAGGTCTCCCACGTCGAGGAGACGCTCGAATTCGTGGCGAGCCTGCCGGCCGATGACCGCATCAGCGTGGTGCAGGCGACCTACGAGACCGCCTTGCTGATGGCCGACGGACGCCGGCTCGAGAGCAGCAGGACGGAAGCCGAGATCCGCGAGGAGATCGAACAGGCGGCGGGAGGCGCGTTGCAGTGGCCACCGCAGCTGCGCGCGGCGCTGACCGCGGCCGTGCACTGAGGCGCCCCGCTGCCGGCCGGACAACGCGCGCAAACGTGCGATCTTCGCCTCTCCCCGGTCACGGGGAGAGGTCGGCTGCCGGGCGAAGCGGAGGCAGCCGGCTTCTTCCCGTATTCGATAGCTAGCTTTTGATCGGGAGGAACGGTGCGTCCGCGGCCGGCGCCACCTCAACCGCGAATGTCACCGAGGCTTCACCCGCCCGCCACGCCCTGGGTATTCACGTAAAGCGAATAGAGAGAGTGGCTCGCCGCCATGAACAGGCGGTTGCGCCAGCGGCCGCCGAAGCAGAGATTGGCGCAACGCTCGGGCAGCGAGATGTGGCCGATCGGCTCGCCGGCGGAATTGAAGACGCGAACGCCGTCGAGCTCCGCCGTCATGCCCCAGCCGCACCACAGGTTGCCGTCGATGTCGCAGCGAAAGCCGTCCGGCGTGCCGTCGGGGCCGGCATCGATCAAGGTCTTGCGATTGGCGATCCTACGGCCGTCGGCGGCGACGTCATAGACCAGGATTTTTCGCGGCGTCGAGCGCGACTCGACGATGTAGAGCTTCTTCTCGTCGGGCGAGAAGGCGAGCCCGTTGGGCGCCTCGATGCCGTCGGCCACCACCGTCGCCTCGCCGCTCTGGCCGTCGACCCGATAGACGTTCATCGGCAGCTCGGACGTGTCGAGATGGCCCTCGTAGTAGCCGAGGATGCCGAATTGCGGATCGGTGAACCAGATCGAGCCGTCGGATTTCACCACCAGGTCGTTGGGCGAGTTGAGCCGCTTGCCCTGGTAGCGGTCGCAGATGACCGTGATGGCGCCGTCGATTTCGGTTCGGGTCACGCGCCGCGCGTCGTGCTCGCAAGAGACCAGGCGGCCCTGACGGTCGCGGGTATGGCCGTTGGCGTTGTTGGACGGCTTGCGGAAGACGCTGACCGCGCCGGTCTCCTCGTCCCAGCGCATGATGCGGTTGTTGGGAATGTCGCTCCACAGCACGCAGCGCGCGTCGCCGAAATAGACCGGGCCCTCGCTCCAGCGCATGCCGGTGGCGAGCCGCTCGACCCCGGCG
>DATBBS010000340.1:0-7764 GCA_036270895.1 Xanthobacteraceae bacterium | reverse complement strand
GTTGACGCCCTGGATCATGTTGTTGAGCGCCGCGTCGAGCAGCAGGTTGCGGTCCTGCAGCAGGCCCTGGGCGCGGCGGTCGCCCAGGCTCGCCACGATGGCCATGCCGAGCACCGCCACCGCGGCGCCCGCCACCGTGAGCGCCACCATGTTGGGCGACAGCGTGAGCATATCGATGACGCGCGCCGGATCGGGGACGATTACCACCGCCCCCATGGCGACGAAGTGATGGGCCACGATCGCGAGCGTGAGCAGCGCCGCCGCCGCCACCGTATCGCGCGGCCGATCGCTCCGGCGCGCGACCGCGACCGCGGCGGCGCCCAGCAGCATGCCGATGACGATCGAGGCCAGCACCAGGTCGGCCGACCAGGCGACGTGGCCGGGCAGGGCGAGCGCCGACATGCCGAGATAATGCATGCAGGCCACCCCGCCCCCCACGATGGCGCCGCCGAGCGGCGCCGCCCCGCGCGAGCGGGCGCTCACCGCCACGCCGAGGCCGATGGACGTGATGGCGATCGCGGCGGCGAGCGAAAGGACCGTCAGTGCGAGGCCGTAGCCGACCACGACGCCCGGATCATAGGCCAGCATGGCGATGAAATGCGTCGCCCAGATCCCGCAGCCGGTCGCCGCGCCCGCGGTCGCGATCCACACCGAGCGCGCGCGCCCCTGCGCCACGACTGCGCGATGCAGCAGGCAGACCGCCGCGAAGCTCGCGAGAAAGCAGATCAGGCCCGCAAGCGCGACGAGGCGCAGGTCGTGTTCGGCCGTCAAGCAGGTGAGAACGCGGAACATTCGGCGCGGCCCTCGGGGAGCCGGACGCTACAACCCCAGGGGTTATTTTGGAGTTACCCCGCGGCGCCGACAGCCCGCCCCAACAGTGACCGGTCGTGAGCCATCGCGTGGCGAATGACGCGATGATCAACGCCATCTTAATGATCCGATTAAGGCTTGCGAAAGCAGATGTCGCACAAAATGCCACCTCGGCGTGTCGGCTTAAGGAACAAGGCACGCTGTCGCGATACGGTTCAGGCGCGCCGACAAGGCGCGCTCGCTCACAAGGTCGGGAACGCGCGACGCGCGTGCCCAAGCCAAAGGGGGCCCATATGCAGCGTTTCCAGAAATACGCCATTTTCGGCCTGGTGGCCGCGGTGCCGGCCACCGCTCACGCGTTGCTGCTGGCGCCGCCGGCGCATTCCTGCCTGACGTCGGGAACCTCGACCTATCGCATGTCGGCCGGCGCCGAGACGCCCGACTACCGGGTGAAAATCGACAACGCCGCCGCCCGCCCCGACCTGCGCGTCGGGATCGTCGATCGGCCCGAGATCGCGGATTTCGTCCTGGTCGACGATCTGGACGCGGTCCAGAGCGACGGCTGCGCGGCGCCCAAGACGATCCGCGTCGATGCCGCCGAGACGCTTCCCGACCTGACCGTCAGCCTCGGCGCGACCGATGCCGCAATCGGGCACGATGCGACGGATTTCAAGCTCTATGTCCGATCGGTCCGCTTCTCGCAGGAGGATGCGGCCGCGCTCTTCGGCGTCATGTGGCGCTCGCGCAACCACAACCTCGCCCAGCGCTGATGGGGCGCAAGGCGCCCTATCCGGTGATGTCTTCCGCGGCGCAGCGCTGTCCGCTGCGCCGGAGGATGCTCCCTTGCGTGTGCCTGGCCGCCGTCGCGGCGCCGGGCCGATGTCCATACCGGGAGAAAACCGGGACCGACTTTCGGCGCAAGACGCGTCAGAACCCCGGTTTGGTCGCCTTGTCGGCCGCCAACCGGTGACCGGCGCGGGCCTGTTAAGGGTTCGTAAACCTTCCGCCCGCGCAAACCTTTCCGGCCGCCCCGCCGGATAGCAAATCGCAAGAATCCTCCTTTATTCCCAGCCCCTGAGAAGGCCGAACAGGGCCACCCGAGGCTGCGCCGCGTCGCGGATTGCGCCTTACGGATATGGGACGGCGGACATGCGGCTCGACCGCGATCATGAGCGCGCGGATTCGCGATTTCGCGCCGAGCCGCAGCCGCGGCCCGGCCGCAGTCCGTCGCCGCGCGAAGCGGCGATCCGCCGCGCCATCCCGGTCGTCATCGCGGGCTTTGCGGTCGCGGGCTCCGCCCTGGCGGTGCTGGCGCTCTACTGGCTGGTCGCGCATGACGGCGCCGGCGTCACCAGCCCCTATTTCGATTCCGACGTCGCGCTATTGACCGGCGTCGCCATCGCGGCCTGCGGCGCGCTCGCCCTGATGGTTCGCCGCAACCGCGCCCAGCAGGAGGAGATCGAGCGCCTCGACCTGCGGCTCGAGGATTTCTCCGACCGCGCCTGGGAGGTGAAGGAGGCGGAGGACCGCGCCAAGAGCTTCCTCGAGGCGCAGGGCGACGTCATCATCCGCCGCGACAGCGCCGGCTGCGTCACCTATGTGAACGATGCTTTCTGCAAGCTCGCGGGCCGCAGCCGCGACGAGCTGATCGGCAGCGCTTTCGTTCTTCCGCTGGTGGCGCAGGGAGAGCTGGCCGTACTGCCCGACGGCACGCGCGTCCACGACCAGCAGATCGACACCGGCGAGGGGCCGCGCTGGATCGCGTGGCGCGAGGTGCCGGTGCGCGCCGATACGGAAGGGCGCACGGAGACGCAGGGTGTCGGCCGCGACGTGACCGATCGCGCGCTGGTCGAGCGCGCGCTCGCCGATGCGCGCGACCAGGCCGACGCCGCCAATCGCGCCAAGAGCCGCTTCCTCGCCATGGTGAGCCACGAGATCCGCACGCCGCTCAACGGCATTCTGGGCATGGCGGATCTGCTGTTCGACACCCCGCTCAGCCCGGCGCAGGCGAGCTACGTCAAGGCGGTGAAAGGCTCCGGCGACACCTTGCTGTCGTTGATCGGCGAGATCCTCGATTTCTCCAAGATCGAGGCCGGCAAGCTCGACCTCGACGCCCGTCCGTTCCGGCTCACGACGCTGGTCGAGGACGTGGTCGAGCTGCTGGCCCCGCGGGCGCAGGCCAAGGACATCGAGATCGCTTCCTTTGTGGATGACCGGCTGCCCGCCGAGCTCGTCGGCGATGCGGCGCGCTTGCGGCAGGTGCTGCTGAACCTCGCCGGCAACGCCGTGAAGTTCACCGAGGCGGGCGGCGTTTCGGTCACGCTCGAGCCCGCGACCCGCCGCCCGGGCGCCGTGACGTTCCGGGTGAGCGACACCGGCATCGGCATTGCGCCCGACGCGCAGGCCCGAATCTTCCAGGAATTCGAGCAGGCCGACGGCGGCTCGACCCGCCGCCACGGCGGTACCGGGCTCGGCCTCGCCATCTCGCAACGCATCGTCGAGCGCATGGGCGGGCGCATCGAGGTCGGGAGCGCGCCGCAAGTCGGCTCGACCTTCCGTTTCACCATCGCGCTGCCGCCCGCGGAATCGCAGATCGCGCCCGTGCGTCCGCGCCTGGACGGCGCCGCACTGCTGATCGTCGCACCCACGCAAAAAACCGTCGCCGCATCGTTGCTGGCGCGCCGTTTGGCGGCCTGGGGCGCGAGGAGCTGCGTCGTTGCGAATGCGGCGACCGCGCTGGCGCGCCTGGACGGGCCGGAATGGGACGCCGTCATGGTCGACCGCGCCATCGGGCCGCAAGCCACTGAGGCGATCGCAGGCGCGGCCATGCGCGCGAGCACGCGGCGGATCGTGCTGGTGACGCCGGGAGACCGCGGCGAGCTTCCGAACCTCAAGGCGGCCGGGTTTACCGGATACCTGGTCAAGCCTGTGCGCGCCGCCTCACTCGCGGCGCGCTTCGGGATCGAGGACTCGGCCTTTGAGATTCCCAACGACGCAGCCGCGCCGGATCGCGAAGCCGAAAGCGCGGCGGCGCACGGCGCGGGTCTCGCGATCCTGGTGGCCGAGGACAACGAGATCAACGCGCTCCTGGCCCGCGCGCTGCTGACGCGGCTCGGACACCGTCCGGAGCTCGCCAGTAACGGCGCGCAGGCGGTCGACTCGTGGCTGGCGGCGCGCGCGGCCGGCGAGCCCTATGACCTGGTGCTGATGGACGTGCACATGCCGGAGATGGACGGCATCGAGGCGACCCGGCGCATCCGGGCGGCCGAAGAGGCCGCGGTCGGCGCGCGCACCCCGATCGTGGCGCTCACCGCCAATGCGTTCAGCGACGACCGTGACGCCTGCCTGGCGGCCGGCATGGACGCCTTCCTGACCAAGCCGCTCGACCGCGAGCGCCTGGCCGAGCTTTTGGCGAGGGGACGCGCCACCATCGCGGCGTGATTGTGGCTTGTCACAATCCCGTGCCCACCACATGTTCTATCCCGAACGCACGGTCGCACCGCTGATTCGTCGCGCGGTGACGATCCCTCGGGAGACCCCATGCCGGCCCGCCCGCCACTGACGCAGCGTTGGATCGACCACCTGCGCGCGCCGCTCGCCGGCATGCCGTCCATCGTGCCGGCGTTGCGGGCCTATGGCGGCTTGCGGGTGCCGGACCGCGGCACGCTGCGCACCGCCGACACGCTGGGGCGGCTCGGCTCGCTCGAGGTTCGCCTCGCGCGCTGCGCCGCCGACGTGCGCCGCGCGCAGCATTTGCGCTTCAAGGTGTTTTACCGGGAAATGGCGGCGATCCCCGCCGCCGCCGCGCTGCTGGCGCGCCGCGACATCGATCCGTACGACGCGGTATGCGACCATCTGCTGGTGGTCGACCACGCGGCGCCGGGCCGTGCCGGCCGGCCCGCCGTCGTCGGCACCTATCGGCTGCTGCGCCAGGACATGGCGGAGCGTCACGCCGGATTCTACAGCGCCGGCGAGTTCGACATCGCGTCGCTGCTGGGGCGCCACCGCGGCCTGAGATTCCTCGAGCTCGGCCGCTCCTGCGTGCTGCCGCCCTATCGCAACAAGCGCACGGTCGAGCTTTTGTGGCACGGCATCTGGTCCTATGTGCTGCAGCACCGGCTCGACGTGATGATCGGCTGCGCCAGCCTCGAGGGCACCGATCCCGACCGTCTCGCGGCGCCGCTCTCCTTCCTGCACCATTTCGCGCGCGCGCCCGAGGCTTGGCGCACCAGCGCGTTGCCGCGGCGTTACGTCGAGATGAATCGGATGGGCAAGAGGGCGATCGACCGCAAGGCGGCGCTGCGCGCGCTGCCGCCGCTGATCAAGGGCTATCTGCGGCTCGGCGCCGCCATCGGCGACGGCGCCGTCGTTGATCGCCAGTTCGGCACCACTGATGTGTTGATCGTGCTGCCGGTCTCGGCCATCAGCACGCGCTACATCGAGCATTTCGGCGCAACCGCCGAACGCCACGCGGCGTGATGTCGCCTTCCTCGGCTGATTCTACCTGGTGGCCTGCGTTCCGAAGATATAACCGAGCAATGCAGTGAGCAACGGAAGCAGAAGATTGAGCAGGATAAGTTGCGCAGCCTGCAGCCAAAATGACCTGAAGGCCTGCCGGTGCTCGTGAGCGTCCTTGGCGTAATCCTTCAAGAGCCGCAGGCGCTCGATATCCAATGCCTGGGATGGCGAAACGCGACTCAGAGGCTCGAGTATCTTGCCGCACTCGTTCAGCGTAGCGGTGCGTTTGGTCGCATCCGCCGGCTTTTGTTTGCCGCTCGGCTTCGTGGTTGCGAATTGGATACATTGATCGAGCCGGTCCGCCTGCGCCACGGGGACGGCCTTGGAGGCTTTAAGTTGGTCCACGACGGCGCGAATCTTTTTCGTGTCGTCTTCGTTCGCCGGGACATCCGGTTTCGACCGCGCCGCATCGAAGATTTTCGCGGTGGCCCCTATCCCGCTGACGTCGGACGGCACCGACGTTTGGGTCATTTGCCGGAAAGTCTGTTCATAGACCTGACTGACCTCGGCGGATGTAAACACATCCAGCGCGACGAGATAAATCATGAGAAGAAAGATCGCGCCCGCAACAATGATGAGCAGGTAGCCCGTGAGCTGGCTTCCGACCTGGATGCGCCCCGGCTCGGAAACGGGAGCCGCCGACGGTCTGCTGCTCGAAATGGCGGCATCCGCCGAGCTGTGGCCCGGAACGCTGACAGGCGCCGTGGCGATCGGCGCATCTATGATCGGCATCAGACCCACGTCGAAGAATTTGGTACGGCCGCATCTTTCGCGAGTTGTCCTAGCGGATATCACGTCTCCTGCGTGCGGGCTAACGCCCGCAACGGGAAAACGGCGTCATGGTTACGCGCGGGGGCGAGGAGAAGGGCCTAAAATCGACCTTGATTTTGGATGAAACACGGAGTATTTTAGGATTAATTCTGGGACTTTAATGGAGACCACAATGGCAGAAGTCCGCTTTCAAGTCGATGACAAGTTCATGGAGGATCTGCAGAAGCACCTCCAAACCACCAAGGCGACCGACGTCGTGAAGGAAGCCCTCACGGTCCTGAATTGGGCCGTCAAGGAGAAGGCCAAGGGCCGAGAGGTTCTGTCGGGCAAGCTTTCGGCTGACCGGGAAGACGCGCAAGGTCTGGTGCGCCTCGCGACCCCGGGCCTCGACAACGTCAGGATCCCGGAGTGATTCCTGGGCTGCGCCAGCGCCGGCCTACCATGCGCGCATAGGCGCTTCGGCGCCTCACAATTTCCGCAGCGCCACCTGCTCGACCCGGTGGGTTTCGCTCTTCTCCAGGATCAGGTCGGCGCGCCGGCGGGTGGGAAGGATGTTGTCGCGCAGGTTGACCAGGTTGATCCGCGTCCAGATGTCGGTCGCGGTCGCGACCGCTTCCGAATCGGTGAGCTTCGAGTAGCGGTGGAAGTAGGATTTCGGATCGCTGAACGAGGTGCCGCGCAACGCCAGGAAGCGGCTCACATACCAGGTCTTCAGCACCTCCTCGTCGGCGTCGAGATAGATCGAGAAATCGAAGAAGTCGGACACGAAGGGAATGGCGCCGCCGTCCTTCGGCAGGTGGCCGGCCTGCAGCACGTTGAGGCCTTCGACGATGAGGATCTCGGGGCGGTCGATCTCGACCCAGTGGTTGGGCACCACGTCATAGACGAGATGCGAATAGATCGGCGCGCGCGTCGGCCGCCGGCCGGCCTTCACGTCGGTCAAGAAGCGCAGCAGCGCCGGCAGGTCGTAGCTTTCGGGAAAGCCCTTGCGGTCCATCAGATTCTCGCGCCCGAGAATCGCGTTGGGATAGAGAAAGCCGTCGGTGGTGATGAGATCGACCTTCGGCACGTTGGGCCAGCGCGCGAGCAGCGCCTGCAGCACGCGCGCGGTTGTCGATTTGCCGACCGCGACCGAGCCGCCGATGCCGATGATATAGGGCATCTTGGCGTCCTCGGTGCCGAGGAATCGCTGCTGCACGCGAAAGAGCCGCTGGGTGGCCGCCACATACATCGACAGCAGGCGCGACAGCGGCAGATAGATCTCCTCGACCTCCGACATGTCGAGCCGGTCGTGCATCGAGCGCAGCCGCGTGACCTCGTCGACGGTCAGCGTCATCGGCGTGTCGTCGCGCAGCATCGCCCATTCGGCCCGCGTGAAGGCGCGGTAGGGCGACAATCCGTCTTCGGTGCGCTGCTCCATCGTGACCCGCGAATTCCTCTAGGCCGTGCCGTAGCCGTCAACCGTTTTGCGCATGATCTTATCCGAAAAGTCTGTCAGCTTTTCGGGATCATGCGCTAGCCGTCCTTGCGCGAGGCTTTTTCCTCGAGCCCCGACTTGGTGGTGCGCGTCGCCAGCACGGCCTCGACCTCGGCGAGCGCGATCCCGCGCGCGCGCAGCACCACCAGCAGGTGATAGAGCAGGTCGGCGGCCTCGCCGATCAGATG